>CAMSEJ010000040.1 GCA_947057405.1 uncultured Roseburia sp. | reverse complement strand
AGATCATGCCATGTGACTGGAGTTCAGACGTGTGCTCTTCCGATCTCATATAACGTATGCTGCCGTGATGCAGCCGGTTTACGGTTTTTCGATCGTTTATAGCAAATGCTTCTATGGTATAAACATATTGAATTGCGTTCTTCTTGCGGGCGTCAATGGACTGCTTTGCGATGCGGTACGATACCAGTTCCTCTCTTTTGATGCGAAGCAGCTTTACTATCCGTTCTTCCAGTTCTTCCGCCGTATGGGTAATCGGAAGCTTGAGCTGTTGAATCTGAATCATAATCTTCTCCTTCCTGTCTGCCTCCCATTATAGCTTTGTACGGCATAAAAGGCAATCCCCTCCGCCGCGGCCTTCTGTTGCGGCACAAACCCAAAATCAGCCCAAAGTACTGCGCTACTGCGCACTGCCAAAATCCCGGTCCTCTATCTGTGATGCAAAAATTTTTTTATTTCAATTGACACACCGCCGCATTTTTGTTAGAATCTTGAAATTAATACCTTGTTCAAAATTTATACAGTTTTTCTTAAGAAAAGGAGGATCTTAAGATGGGTAAAATAATCGGCGAAGGAATTACATTTGATGATGTGCTGTTAGTCCCGCAGTATTCCGAAGTGACACCAAACATGATTGATCTGACAACACGCCTGACAAACGCAATTACGTTAAACATCCCCATGATGAGCGCCAGTATGGACACCGTTACGGAGCACCGGATGGCGATTGCGATGGCAAGGCAGGGCGGCATCGGTATTATCCACAAGAACATGTCCATTGAAGGGCAGGCGGATGAAGTCGATAAGGTAAAGCGTTCGGAAAACGGCGTAATCACGGACCCGTTCTCGCTGACTCCGGAGCATACACTGCGGGATGCGGAAGATCTGATGCGCAAATTCCGTATTTCCGGCGTGCCGATTGTAGAAAATGGGAGCAAGAAATTAGTCGGGATCATTACCAACCGCGACTTAAAATTTGAAACGGATTTTTCCAAGGAGATCCGTGTTTCCATGACATCCGAAAATCTGATCACCGCCCCGACCGGGATTTCCCTTGAAGAGGCCAAGCAGATTTTGGCAAAGGCAAGGAAAGAAAAGCTTCCCCTCGTGGACAGCAATTATAATTTAAAGGGCTTAATTACGATTAAAGATATCGAAAAACAGATCCGCTACCCGCTTTCCGCGAAGGACAGGCTCGGACGTCTGCTCTGCGGCGCAGGAGTCGGCATCACCCCAAATATGATGGATCGGATTGACGCGCTGATTGCGGCGCATGTGGACGTAGTCGTGCTGGATTCCGCGCACGGGCATTCTAAAAACATTATCGAAGCGGTACGGCGCGTAAAGGAAAAATATCCGGATCTGCAGGTCATTGCGGGCAATATCGCAACGGGAGAGGCCACAAAGGCACTGATTGATGCCGGCGTGGATGCGGTCAAGGTCGGCATCGGGCCGGGTTCTATCTGTACGACCCGCGTTGTCGCAGGAATCGGCGTACCGCAGATGACGGCCATTATGGAATGCTACGAAGCGGCAAAGGCGGCAGATATCCCGGTGATTGCGGACGGCGGGATCAAGTATTCGGGCGATATGACGAAAGCTTTGGCTGCGGGTGCCGATGTGTGCATGATGGGCAGCATGTTTGCCGGATGCGACGAGGCGCCCGGGACATTTGAATTATACCAGGGCCGCAAATACAAGGTTTATCGCGGCATGGGCTCGATCGCCGCAATGGAGAACGGCAGTAAGGATCGCTATTTCCAGGAGGATGCCAAGAAGCTGGTTCCGGAAGGCGTGGAAGGGCGCGTCGCTTATAAAGGAAGCGTAGAGGATACGATTTTCCAGCTGATCGGCGGGATACGCTCCGGAATGGGGTACTGCGGATGCCCCAATATCAAGGAACTGCATGAGCGGGCGCAGTTTGTTAAGATTTCCGCGGCGTCGTTAAAGGAAAGCCATCCGCATGATATCCACATTACAAAAGAAGCGCCGAACTACTCCATAGATGAATAAAAAAATGCCCAAAGAGACAGTTTCGGGAGAGGCCCCGGCAGCTTGACTGCAGGCCTCTCCCGTTTTTTCTTCTTCTCCGATACAGTATTAAACTCCTAATACCCAAAAGCACATACCCGCCAGGATTCCAAAAGCCGCCCCGGCAGCTACATCCTTCACAAAGTGTACTCCTCCGACTACCCGGATCCAGGCAAGCGCCGCTCCCGCCAGAAACACCACGGCCCCGATCCTGGCCTGGTAATAAAAATAGGTCATTCCAATCACAAACACCGAAAAAACATGGCGGCTCGGAAAGGATTTTCCCTTAGTGTCCTTATTCAAAAGCGGCGCAATGTCCCACACTTCATACGGGCGCGGCGCAGAATACCGCCTGCGGAAGAACGATACGGCAAAAAACGCAGCCGCCGGAATCCCGATTGTCCCCAAAAGCGCACGTTGGCTTCTGTAAAAGGCCGTATACAAAACAAAAACCGGATAAGAAATAAATACGGATGCCGTAACCAGCCGATCCGCCGCTTTTAAAGCATTCTGCCTGCGTTTGCTGCCGCGATAAGGCGCCGACCATTTTAAGTACTGTTCTTTTGTCATGTCCTGCTACACTCCGTCATCCATTCTGTTCTTTCAGGATAGCTTATTTTTGTCCGGAATGCAAGAGCGTGTTTGAAAAATGCTCAAGCAAAAAGCAGAAACGGTTCTGTCCCGTTTCCGCTTTCTGCAGCAGATTACCGCGCATTTGTTTTGTTCTTGTCGGCGCCCTTTTTGGCAGTACCGTTTCCGGTATCGTCGGTTTTGGTCGAGTTCTTGCCGGACGGCCCGTTCTCTGTGGCATTGTTTCCGATGGTACTGTCCCCTTCGGAGTTTGTCCCGTTGGAAATTTCTCCGTTTGTGCCGTTGTTTGTGCTGCCGGACGCATTGCCGTTGTCGGAATTGCTGCCGGACATATCGTCTGCGGCATCCTCTAAATCATTTCCGATGTCCTCTACGCCGTCTACAATGGCATCCCCGGTATTTTCCACCGCGTCTTCCATATCATCCGCAACCCCGTTTCCCGTATTGTTCTTGTTGTTGGAATCATTTTTTCCGTTGGTATTGCCGGTGTTGCCGGTTTCTGTGTTCCGGTTGGCGTTGTTGTTATCCGCATTGTTATCCCGGTTGCCGCAGGCGGCAGCGGACAGCAGCGCCGTCCCAAGGATACAGCACAGCAGAAGCTTCCTTAAATTTCGCATGATGAAATGTTGCCTCCTTTTTCTCCTCGTGTCAGATTCTCCCTTGGAATCCACGGTTAGTCTGTGCAGTATTTTTATTTCTATTCATTTTTTAAGATTTCATTTTCGGTTCAAACACAAGGCTTGCGAGATAGCCGAATACCAAAGCGGCACAGATCCCAACGGCGCTGGATTTTAAGCCGCCCATAAATACGCCGAGCAGCCCGTTTTGATCCACCGCTTCTTTTACCCCTTTCCAGAGCGTATTTCCAAACCCGAGAAGCGGTACGGATGCACCGGCGCCGGCGTAGTCAATCAGGGGCTGGTAAATGCCGATTGCGCCAAGGACGGCTCCGCTGCATACCAGAAGCACCATAATGCGTCCGGGCAGCATTTTGGTTTTTTCCATTAAAATCTGAGTTAAGGCACAAATCAGGCCCCCTACCCAGAAGGCGTTGAAATATTCCATGCTTATGCCTCCTCTCCTGCGTATTCTAAGACAACTGCGTGCGCAATCCCCGGCACATTCTGTCCTTCGTTGAAGCTTACGGTAGACAAAAGCGCTCCGGTCGGCACAAACAAGATGCGCTTTAAGCTGCCGTCTTTTAGCGCGGGCAGATAATGCGCGCTTAACGTAACGGCAGAACAGCCGCAGCCGGAACCGCCGGAGCCCGTCCCCTGCTTATCCTTATCGTAAATCAGGATGCCGCAGTCTTCATGTACGCCTGAAATGTCAATTTTTTTCTGCTTTAAGAGGTTAATTAATATTTCCTGACCGATATATCCCAAATCGCCGGTAACAATTTTGTCATAATCCGTGGGTTTACGTCCGAAGTCTTCTAAATTCTGTGCGATCACGTCTGCTGCCGCGGGCGCCATAGCAGCGCCCATATTCATAGAATCCTTGATCCCCATATCTACGATTTTACCAGTGGTAATCCCGGTAATTCGTACTGTTCCCCTCTTGCCGGACAATAAAAAGGCTCCGCTTCCGGTAACGGTCCAGGTAGCTGATACGGGTCTTTGATTGGCATACTCCAGGGGAAAGCGAAACTGCTTCTCCGCACTGGCAAAATGGCTTGACGTCAGCGCCGCTACGGTTTTTGCGTAGCCTGCCCCAACGCACATAGACGCTAAGGACAGGGATTCCCCCGCCGTGGAACAGGCGCCGTAAAGTCCGAAAAGCGGGATTTCATAATCCATTAATCCGAACGAAGTCGCGATGTTCTGCCCCAGCAGATCGCCGGCAAACAGATAACGGATGTCCTCCGGTTTTAACCCTGCTTTTCCCATGGCAAGCGACAGCGCCTCCTTCTGCAGAGTGCTTTCTGCCTGTTCCCAGGTATCCTCGCCGAATTTATCGTCTTCACATATCATATCAAAAGCCGATCCGAGCGGCCCTTCCCCTTCTTTTTTGCCGACCACGGAAGCGCCGGATATAAGGTAAACGGGATTGGGAAACGTTAGGCTCTGTTCCCCGATATCGTATTTTTGTTTGGTTGACATTGCATCCTATCTCCTGCTTTTTTGTTTTATTATTGCTTTTCTTGCAGAAGATTATGCATGGTTCCGTGTGTTTGCATTCCTCTTTCTGAATCCGGCCGTAAATTTACTTTCCCAGACAAAACGCCTCCGGCAGCAGCTCTGACAGCCGATACACTTTGTAATCTTCCGGCGCCTTCGCAAGAATAATCTGAAATGTCTCTCTGTCGCAAAATTCCTGCATTACCTGCCTGCATACACCGCACGGCGGCAGATATGCATCCCGGCTTCCCACAATGGCAATTGCCGCAAAATCGCGTTCCCCTTCCGATACCGCTTTAAAAATTGCCGTTCGCTCCGCACAACTGGCAGGCGAATATGCCGCATTCTCGATGTTGCAGCCCCGATAAACCCTGCCCTTTGCGGTAAGCAGCGCTGCCCCCACATAAAAACGGGAATAAGGCGCGTAAGCAAATTTCTGCGCTTCATACGCTTCCCGGATTAATCCGGGGATATCTGCCGTATCCATAGCCTTCCTCCTTCCGTTATCCCGCCACGTTAATCTGGCACATTTTCATTGTCTCAATTGCCGCCTCATGCGTCTGCGGCGTAACGCCTGCGCAGCAGCGCGTATCCACCAAAATCTCCGCTTCCGGAACAAACGCCTTTACCAGCAAGGCATTCGACACCACGCAGATATCCGTACAAAGCCCTATAAATTCCACCGAAAGCTCCTCCTCGTTCAGCCGACAGATTTCCTCCGCCAATCGCACGGATCCAAAGGTATCCTTCTCAATCAGCGTATATTCCGTTTCAGATAAGGCATCCAGAATCGTTTCGTTTAAAAGCCACCCGTTTGTCATCCGGATACAGTGCGGCACCGGAAGCTTCCTGCCCTCAGCAGTATCCAGATAATGATGCGTATGCGTATCCAGAGTCACAAAAATCTTCCCTTCAAACCCCCGGATTTTTTCAGCGGCAGCGTCCACAATCCCAACCGCTTCTTTTGTCCCAAGCGCTCCGTCTATAAAATCATTCTGCATATCCACCACAACTAATATTTTCATCCTGTCCGTCTCCCATCCTTTTAATAATTCCCCAGAACCCGCATATTCACCGTCACCTTCTGCAGCGTAGACAACGCATTCTGCACGGCGGCATCCAGCAGATTTCCTTCCACATCAATAAAAAACCGATACTCCCAGGTCCTTCCCTGAATCGGTCTCGACTCAATCTTATTCATATTCAGGTTGTTGTAAATCAAATGCGAAAGCGTATGATACAAAGAACCGCTCACATGCGGAATCTCAAAACAGATACTCAGCTTCTTCGCCTCTTTGGAAAACACCTTTTCGCCGGTCACAATAATAAACCGGGTCGAATTGGACGAATTGTTCTGAATCCCCTCCGCCAGGATCTTTAACCCGTAAAGCCCTGCCGTCACCTTCCCGGCAATCGCCGCCTGCTCCGTTCTGCCCTCGTTTTTAACCTTCATTGCAGAAACCGCCGTATTCTTTGCGCCGTGTTTTTCCCAGTGCGCATGTGCCTCCAGATATTTGGAACACTGCAAAAGCGCCTGCGGATGGGAATACACATCCGTAATATCCGAAAGCTCTGCCTCTTCAAGTCCCATCAGACAGTGGTTCGCCCGGATAATCTGTTCTCCGATAATACAGTGATCGTATTCCGCCAGCAAGTCAAAATTTTCCGAAATGATCCCGGTCGAAGAATTTTCAATCGGAAGCACCGCATAGTTCGCTTCGCCTCCCGCAATCGCTTCCATGGCGTCCCGCCAGGTTTCCACATGAGAGCATTTCCGATCTTTCCCAAAAAACTCCAAAAGCGCCTGCTGGCTGTACGCGCCATCAACCCCCTGGAATACGACGTTCCCCTGTCCGAAATCAAATTTCTTTGCCGGTGTAAACCCGAATATCGCCCGATCCGGCGAAACCCGTCCGCTTACCTCTTCCTTCGTAAGCCTTGTGCGCTTTTGGTACAAATCTGCAATCTGCGCATCAATCGCCCGAATATCTGCCCGGATCTCCTGCAGCCCTCTCACCGTTTTCTCCATCCTTCTGTTCCTCCTGTCCTGCCGTCTTTTGCCCGGTCACATTGCATCCAATCCGGTTCTTCCCTCTGTTCTCACAGCTTTCGCCTGACGGCGCCGGCAAACTCCGGCTGCTCCCGCTTTGCTTCCTCCAACGACAAAACGTCCGACAGCGGCACCTCTGTCCCGTCCGCAAAAACCAGCATGCCCCGATGCGTATCCGGCTTTTTCAGCGTCCCGGTATACGACCGGTACGCCCCTCCTGCTTTCTTTTGATCCGCCGCAAAATACGTCACGGTAACCGAAACGGAATCCGTTCCCCGCTGCAGGATGGATTTCAGTGCCCTATCAAGCGCTTCGGTTTCCTCTTCACAAAGCTCTGCCTGTTCCTCCGTCAGCCGCGCGGTTTCCCGGACGGCATCTCCATACCCCGTCAGTGCGGCAAACGGCGCAAACTGCGCCGCCCGGTCCGAAACGGGCATAGGCGGATGCACAGCCGAAACGTGGCGCGGCAGGTGGATGATATCGTCATACCTGTGAAGCTCCTCTTCCTTTTGCATAAAATCCCCTTCCTTACGACAGCTTATTTTTTATGTCCGCCAATCTGATTGTTGCGTTCCTTCGCCGTAGCGCCTTCCTGCAGGTTCAGCCCTTTTAAAATGGCATTCTTTCCGAATTTTTTCTGAATGTCAAGCATCGCCTTCTGCATCCTCCGTTCACGGTCAAGCTCCGCCTGTTCTTTTTCCCGCTCCCGCTGCCGCGCCCCGTAATCCGTAAAAAGCTCAAGCTGTTCAAAGGTTTCCTTTACCGGTATGTCCGCTTCGCTTATCACATGGTTTGCCGTAACGGAAACCCGCCGAACCAGCAGCTCCTGATCGACAATGCGCGAAAACAGCTCCGATACGGCCTGCCACATCCGCTTTGCGGAAGACGTGTAGCCGCCCAGGGATGCTGTGCCGTGCGCGTGTTTTGGGATCGCCCTGCCGTACCGGTCTGCCGTTATCGCTTCGCGGTATTTCTTTCTGATTTCCGGATCTTTTAAGTTTTCCATGTCATAACCGACCGTCAGTACAATCTGATCCGCCGCCAGGCCCCTGTCGACCAGATCCAGCGCCAAAAGCTCTGTCATTTCCTGCACCACCAGCCTGGCCTGTTCAAAACGGTACGGGCATTTTAAAACCTGTCCGGAGCCCATGCTGTGGGCAGACGGCTGATATGCCTTGATATCCGCCATCGTACACGGCTCATATCCCCATGCGTGATCAATCAAAAGCTCCGCATTCACGCCGAACAGCCTGTACAGCAGCTCTTCGTTGTGATAGTCATTCGGCCCGCCGAGGGAGCACCTTGCCACGTCTCCCATCGTATTCATCCCGTGCCGCTTTAGTTTCTCCGCATATCCTTTCCCGACGCGCCAGAAATCCGTAAGCGGCTGATAGGCCCAGAGCAGCCGCCGATAGCTCATTTCATTGAGCTTTGCCACGCGCACTCCGTTTTTATCCGCCGGGATATGCTTTGCCCAGATATCCATTGCAACCTTGCTGAGGTAGAGATTCGGCCCGATGCCCGCCGTCGCGGTAATCCCGGTCTGCCGCAATACATCCAGGATTATTTTCATGGCAAGCTCACGGGACGTAAGCCCGTACAGCTTCAGATAAGCCGTCACGTCCAGAAACACCTCGTCTATGGAATAGACATGGATATCCTCCGGTGCAAGATAGTTCAGATAAATCTTGTATATCCTGGTACTGCATTCGATGTAATGCTGCATACGGGGCGGCGCTGTCACGTAATCAAGCGCCAGGCCGGGCATACTCTTTAGCTCGGTATCCGAATACGAAGAACCGGTAAACGTATGCCCCGGCGCAAGCCGTTTGCGTTCGGTGTTGATTTCCCGAACCCTTTGGATTACCTCAAAAAGCCTTGCCCTCCCCGGAATACCGTAAGCTTTCAGCGAAGGGGATACAGCAAGGCAAATCGTTTTTTCCGTGCGGCTGATATCGGCGACAACCAGGTTTGTCGTCATCGGATCTAAGCCGCGCTCCATACATTCAACCGATGCGTAAAATGATTTCAGGTCAATAGCAATGTAGGTTCTGCACATGTTCTGCTCTAACGGTTCTCCTCAATCTTTCCGATCAGATCGACACGCGTCTGATGCCTTCCTCCCAAAAACCGGGCATTCAGATATGCCTCTACAATTGCCTTCGCCGTTTCGCTTCCCACGATCCGTGCCCCAAAAGCAATCATATTGGCATTGTTGTGCTCCTTTACCAGCCTTGCCGTAACCGGATCCGAGCATACTGCCGCCCGGATTCCCTTAACCTTATTGGCTGCAATGGAAATCCCGACCCCGGTACCGCAGATCAGAATACCGCAATCCGCTTCACCTGCCGCTACGGCCCGTGCCGCTTTCTCTCCATATTCCGGATAATTGCAGCTTTCGTGGCTGTCCGTACCCATATTGACCGCTTCATGTCCCAATTCCCGCACATAGGCCGTAATCTCATGCTTTAACTCCACCGCCGCGTGGTCGTTCGCAATCACTATTTTCATAATACCTCCTGTTTCTTCTTACGCCTCAGCCGGTAAAAAAACAACACCAGCTTCTCCGGATAGCGCTTTAATACAATCTGGATTTCTTCTTTCGGGTGGATGGGCTTTACTAAAACCGAACGGATGCCGGCCAGATTTGCCCCCAAAATATCCGTAAAAATCTGATCCCCGATAAATACCGTATTCCCGCAGTCCGTATGCATCATCTGCATCGCACGCCGGTATGCCTTTGGCCCGGGCTTTGCCGCCTTGTACAGATACAAGGCATTGACCTGTTCGCTGAATGCCTTCACCCTGGGCTCTTTGTTGTTGGAAATCAGCACGTATGCAAAGCCCATCTCCTTTAATCGGGCAAACAGCCGGACCGCGCCCTCATCCGCAGTCGCGCCGTGGGGAACCAGCGTATTGTCAATGTCAAAAATCAGTCCCCGGTATCCCTTCCTGTACAATCCGGCGTAATCCACCCGGTATGCCGACGGCAGATACGCGTCCGGATATAAAAAACGTCCCATATATACTCCTTTTTCCTCTCCGTCACTTGTCCAGAATCTTTTTCAGTTCATTCATAAACGTATTGATATCCTTAAATTCCCGGTAAACGGAGGCAAAGCGCACATATGCAACCGCCTCTAAGCTCCGGAGCCTGTCCATTACGATTTCGCCGATCACGGAGCTTGCGATTTCTTTCTCCTCGCGGTTAAAAACCTCCGTTTCGATTTCATCCACCAGCCGGTTAATCTGCGCTGCCGAAACAGGACGCTTATGGCATGCCCGCAAAATCCCGGCTTCGATTTTGGAGCGGTCATACTGCTCCCTGTTATTGTCTTTTTTGATCACAATCAAAGGAATGGTTTCCACTTTCTCATATGTTGTAAATCGTTTCCCGCATCCGTCGCACATCCGCCTCCGGCGGATGGAACAGTTGTCATCTGCGGGCCGTGAATCGCTTACCCTCGTATCTTCGTTGCCGCAATACGGACATTTCATCGTAAAGCCTCCTATAATTTTTTCCTGACATCCTCTTCCTTAATCTCTACCAGAATAATATCCGAACCGATCCGCACAATGCATTTCCAGGGAATGCAGAACTCGAACTCATGCCCGAACATTCCGAAAAATTTGCACGGCCCGGGCACGATAATCGCCTGGATGCAGCCCGTCTTTTCGTCCAGTTCAATGTCAATGACGTTTCCAAGGCATTTACAGTTACAGACATTGATGACTTCCTTTTCCGAAAGCTCACAAAAACGCATCGCAAACCCCCGCCTTTTTGTATCCAGTCTATTCCGAATGCCTTTGTCCTATTCCTTTACACATTAAAACGGAACAGCATCACGTCTCCGTCCTTTACCACATACTCTTTCCCTTCCAAGCCTACAATTCCCTTTTCCTTTGCCGCGGAAAGGCTGCCGCAATCCAGAAGATCCTGATAATTCACCACCTCTGCACGGATAAACCCACGCTCAAAATCCGTATGGATCTTACCTGCCGCCTGCGGGGCTTTTGTCCCTTTTACAATCGTCCATGCCCGCGTTTCATCCTCTCCGGCGGTCAGATAGCTGATCAGCCCCAGCAGGCCGTAGCTTGCCTTAATCAGTTTTTCAAGTCCCGATTCGCTCAAGCCAAGCTCCTCTAAAAACAACGCTTTCTCGTCCTCCTCCAGCTCGGCAATCTCCTGCTCAATCTGCGCGCAGATAACAAACACCTCACTGTCCTCCGCAGACGCCTGTTTTCTCACCTCCCGGACAAACGGATTTCCTGCCCCGTCGTCCGCCAAATCCTCTTCCGAAACGTTCGCCGCATAAATCACGGGCTTTGCCGTCAAAAGGTTATACGAAGCAAACCACGCTGCCTCCTCTTCATCCTCCGGCAGCTCATACGACTTTGCCAGATTCCCTTCTTCCAAATGCGCCTTGATCCCCTTTAATAGCGCCAGCTCCTTTGCAAGCGCCTTATCGTTCCTTGCCCCCTTAGAAGCCTTTGCAATCCGGCGCTCCAAAATTTCGATGTCGGAAAAAACAAGCTCCAGGTTAATGGTTTCGATATCGCGCAGCGGATTAATCGCCCCGTCCACATGCACAGATCGGAAGAGCACACGTCTGAAC
>CAMSEJ010000039.1 GCA_947057405.1 uncultured Roseburia sp. | reverse complement strand
AAGTATTACCATAGCAGATCATATTTTACAATACGGTTTCTTTTGCATCGCTTACGGAATGATTTTTCAAACACGCTCTAACTACCGTTTACGTTTCAAGCCATTTCCTTTTCCCTTTTTAACATTTGCTGGCAAAGATCCGTCAGTCAGAGGGCAGGGGGTGCGGCTTTCGCTGTGTAACAGGTTTAAGCGGCTCTAAAGTATCCCATTTAAGCTTTTGCCTGCGGACGCAACCGCCGGAAACGCGCCATCCATGGCGCACTTCCGTCTGCCCTGCCATCCGTGGCAGGGCATTGCTGGAAATCGCATGGAATACTTAAGAGCCGCTAAATCCTGTTACAAGGCGAATGCCGCACCCCCTGCCCTCTGGCTGACTGCTGTTTTGGCAGGCTTACAGATGAATAAGCTGAAGTTCTTCTATGTTCTGAAGTTTCCCGAATAAATTATTATAAGCTTGTCCTTACCTGTTTTGGCTTATACTGCTCTTTCTCGAGCGCCTTCATAATCTGCCTTTTATGCTCGGTCCCAAAGCATTCCATCGTAATCCGAAGTTCCACCGCCGTATTCCGGTTAATGCTCACAAACTGGTTATGCTCCAGTTTAATGACATTTCCCTGCGTCTTTGCAATCGTATCCGCTACCTTAGAAAGTTCGCCCGGTTTATCCGGCAGCAGCACGGATACCGTAAATATCCGGTCGCGCAAAATAAGTCCCTGCTGAACTACAGACGACATAGTAATGATGTCCATATTTCCGCCGCTTAAAATCGAAACCACCCGTTTCCCCTTAATGTTCAGGTGCTTTAATGCGGCAACCGTAAGCAGCCCCGAATTTTCAATCACCATTTTATGATTTTCCACCATATCCAGAAACGCCACTACGAGTTCATCATCCTCTACCGTAATAATATCGTCCAGGTTGTCTTTAATATACGGAAAAATCTTCTCCCCCGGCGTCTGAACTGCCGTACCGTCGGCTATCGTATTCACATGCGCAAGCGTCGTCACCTCGCCCGCCTCAAAGGACGCCTTCATGCAGCTTGCGCCCGCAGGCTCTACCCCAATCACTTTAATATTCGGATTCAAAAACTTCGCCAGCACGGAAACCCCCGTCGCAAGCCCCCCGCCCCCAATCGGCACCAGGATATACTCCACCAGAGGAAGCTCCTTAAAAATTTCCATTGCAATCGTCCCCTGCCCGGTTGCAACCGCCAGATCGTCAAACGGATGAATAAACGTATACCCGTTCTTCTCCGCCAGTTCATAAGCATACGCGCACGCCTCATCATACACATCGCCAAAAAGCACAACCTCCGCGCCGTAGCTTTTCGTCCGGTTCACCTTAATTAAAGGCGTCGTCGTCGGCATCACAATCACAGCCTTTACGCCATAACATTTCGCCGCATAGGCAACCCCCTGCGCATGATTGCCCGCGGATGCGGTAATAAGCCCCTGTTCGCGCTCCTCCTCCGAAAGCGTACTAATCTTATAATAAGCCCCCCGCACCTTATAAGCCCCCGTAAACTGCATATTCTCGGGCTTTAAATACACCTTGTTCCCGGTCTGGCTGCTTAAGTAATTGCTGAAAACCAGCTTCGTTTCAAGCGTTACCTCGCTGACCTTCTCACTTGCCTCTTCAAACTTGTCCAATGTCAACATCCGCATTTACTCCTTCTCGTCCTCTTTTTTAAACAACGCGTCCACAAACGCATCCGCATCAAACTTCTGTAAATCGTCAATCCCTTCACCGACCCCGATATACTTCACCGGAATATTCAGCTCCGACTGGATTGCCACCGCAATACCGCCCTTCGCCGTTCCGTCCATCTTTGTCAAAACAATCCCCGTAATATCCGCCACTTCACCGAACTGCTTCGCCTGAGACAGGGCATTCTGCCCGGTCGTAGAATCCAGTACTACTAATGTTTCCCGATACGCGTCCGGATATTCCCGGTCAATAATCCGGTTTATCTTCCGAAGCTCCTCCATCAGGTTCTTCTTATTGTGCAGCCTGCCCGCCGTATCGCACAGCAAAACATCCGCCCCCCTAGACTTCGCAGACGCCGTAGCATCATAAACCACCGACCCCGGATCCGCGCCTTCCTGTCCGCCGATCATCTCCACGCCCGCGCGGTTCGCCCATTCCGCCAGCTGCTCTCCTGCCGCCGCACGAAACGTATCCGCCGCCGCAATCACCACCTTCTTCCCCTGATCCTTAAGCTTCCCGGCCAGCTTCCCAATCGTAGTCGTCTTCCCGACCCCGTTCACCCCAATCACAAGCACCACAGAAGTCTCCCCTTCAAACCGATACGCCGTCTCCTCCACCCGCATCTGCTCCTTAATACTGTCAATCAAAAGCTGCTTACAAGCCGCCGGCTCCTTAATCTTCTGCTCCTTCACCTTCGCCTTTAAGCTCTCCAAAATTTCCTCCGTAGCCTTCACCCCAAGATCCCCCATAATCAGAATCTCTTCAATCTCCTCATAAAATTCATCATTAATACTCGAAAACGCGCTAAAAATAGAATCAATCCCAGACACAATATTATCCCTGGTCTTCGTAAGCCCGGCCACCAGCCTGCTAAAAAATCCCTTCTTTTCTCCGCCCATCATTTCTCCTTCTTTCTCATATTCAAATTCATCAAAAAACATAACCCGCCCCCTCCTCCGGCACATTCATGCCGGAGGAAGGAACTTCGCCTCCAGTTATTATATGAAAAGCAGAAAACTCACTCTTCTCCATTCAGCCTCCATCACACTTTTGAATGACACCATTAATGAGCGTAGCTTCTGTTTAACTTTCTTAAACTTAAACCTAAACTTCACTTCTGATTTTCATACTTTCACAACGGTAATCTTAATCCTATTCTACTCCATTCAGCCTGAATTACACGATTCATAAATACAGCTTCTACTCAACTTAACCAAACCCAAAATTCATACATTCAGAACAATAACTCCTGCTCTACTCACTTAAACCCAAAATCCAGCATAAAGGAAAAGAACTTCAACTTAACCTCATCCCCTTAAACCTGAACCCACCAAATCATACCATACACAAACAAAAGCGCCTCACCCAAAACAAAAAGAAAAACTCTGCCACCACACAACAAATTGAAGAAGCAAGAGCACCGTAAATGCAGAGAAAGCGTAGTCAGACAGAGGGCAGGGTATGCAGCCGGGGCATTGTTTCGGGATATAGGGGCACTTAAGTATCCCTGCACAACCCAGCAATGCCCTGCCACGGATGGCAGGGCAAGCCGGAACCGCGCCACGGACGGCGCGTTTCCGGCGGTTGCGTCAGCAAACAGGCACCTTACGGGGATACATTAGTGCCCCTTCATCCCGAAACACCGCCCCGGCTGCATACCCTGCCCTCTGTCTGACGTATCTTCCTCCATCCCCCTCTTACTTCGTCAACTCCCCCTCTATCAGATCCACCGACACCAGCGTAGAAACCCCCTTCTCCTGCATCGTTATCCCATACAACCGATCCGCCGACGCCATCGTCCCCCTCCTGTGCGTAATCACAATAAACTGCGTATCCCGCGTCAGCTTATGCAAATACCTTGCAAACCGCCCCACATTCGAGTCGTCTAGCGCCGCCTCAATCTCATCCAGCAGACAAAACGGCGAAGGCTTCAGATTCTGAATCGCAAACAGCAGTGAAATCGCCGTCAGCGACTTTTCCCCACCGGAAAGCAAGACCATATTCTGCAGCTTCTTCCCCGGCGGCTGCGCAATAATGCGGATCCCGCACTCCAAAATATCCTCGCCTTCCACTAATTCTAACGTTCCCGTTCCGCCGCCGAATAATTCCTGAAACGCCTTATCAAACTCCCGCCGGATTTCGGCAAATTTCTCCGCAAACTGCTTTCGCATCCCGGTATCCAGTTCCGCAATAATATCCACCAAAGCCGCTTCCGCTTCGATCAAATCATCATGCTGCCCCTTCAAAAAGCCGTAACGCTCCGAAACCTCCCTAAACTCCTCAATCGCATTCACATTCACGTCCCCTAAGCCGCGGATTTCATCCTTAAGCTGCGAAACCATCTTTTTCAACGCCTGCAAATCATCGTAAGCGCTGTCCCAGAGCTCTTTTGCGGCGTGGAACGTCAGTTCATACTCCTCCCACATATAATTTGCCTGCCGCTCTTTCGCTTCCTCCAGCTTTTCCTTCTGCCCGTTCAAACGCATAAGCTCCTTGTCCAGGCTGTGCATACGCCCGGAAATTTCCTCGCGTCTTGCAAAAAATCCCTTCTGCCGTTCCGCCATTTCCTTATTTTCGGCAAGCTTTTCCGCCAAAACCTGCTCCAAACGCTGCGTTTCCCCTTCATAAGCAGACAGCTTCTTTCGGATCTCTTCGATTTCTCCTTTTTTTCGTTCGGCGTCTTCCTTCGCCGCCTTTACTTCCGCGGCAAGCTCCGTTACCTGCAAATCGGATTTTTGCAGTTCCGCGGCCACACGCGCAATATTTTCCCTGGCAAATTCCGCCCTCTGTCCCAGGTTTGCTTCTTCCATCCGGGCTTCGGTCAGAGTTTTCAGGATATCCCCCTCCAGCTGCGCCTGCTCCTTTAACGTCTCCTGGACGCTCCGGCTCTCGTCTGCAATCTGCGCTTCCCGCATTCCGGCCGCATCCAGCTCCTGTTCCGCCTGCTCCTTTTCCTGCCTTAACCCGGCAATCTGTTTTTCCAGGCCCGCTCGCTGTGCCTGCAGCTCGTTCCATTCGTCCGCGCCTTCCTCTTTTCGGGCCAATAGCCGTTCGACTTCTGATTTTGCCGTGTGTTCGGAAAGGTATTTTTGCTGCAGTTCTTCTTTGATGCCGTCCAAATCTTCCGCTAAGAGCGCCTGCGCCGTTAAAATTTCATCTTTGCGGGCATTCCCTGCATGTAAGCGTTCTTTGAGCTTTGCCACCTGCGCGGTCAAATCCTCAATTTCCCGGTTTCTGCCCAAAAGGCCGCTGCTGTTTTGAAACGCGCCGCCCGTCATCGATCCGCCCGGTCGCAGCGATTCCCCTTCTAAGGTGACAATCGACAGCGTGTAGCGGTATTTTCTGGCAAGGGCAATAGCGTTGTCAATCGTATCCACTACCACCACCCGTCCCAAAAGCTGCGCCAAAACGCCGTCGTAGCGGCTGTCGTTTTGGACTAGGGTATGGGCAAGCCCGATTACGCCCGCTTCCTGCAGCGCTTCCGGGTATTTTATGCCGCCCCTGCCTTTTACGGAAGTCAGCGGCAGAAACGTCGCACGCCCAAAACGGTTTTGCTTTAAGTAAGCAATCATCCGCTTGGCGGTCTGCTCATCCTTCGTAACAATATTCTGGATGCTGCCGCCGAGCGCCGTCTCGATTGCCGTTTCGTATTTCTGTTCCACCTTAATCAAATCAGACACCACGCCCAGAATACCCGGGTCTTTGTCTTTTTGTTCCATTACGCGGCGGATACTGTTTCCGTAACCGTCGTAGCGTTCGGCAATATTGCGCAGCGATTCCAGGCGGGACGCGGCCTTGTGGTATCCGGCCGTCTGTTCTGACAGCAGGCGGTTTACATCGGAACGCTTTTGGTCCCATTCGGCCTGCCTGTCCGATAACTGCCGCTCCTGCTGTTTCAGCCCCTCAATCAGGCCCTGTATTTCTTCTAGCTGATGTTGTTTCTCTTCCAGCAGAACAAACAACTCGGATTCTTCGCTCTTTCGCTCCAGCAGGCGTTTGTTTAGCTGGGCTTTCCTGATATTGGCCTGTTCCGTCAGGGTATCGAACTTCTGCTGCTTTGCCTGCAGCTCGGCTTTCTGGTTTAATATGTCCAAAAGCTCTGCCTGGCCCTGTTCTATGCTTTCATTTACGCTTTTTTGGGACGCCTGTAAAGATTCCAGCCTGTGCTCCGCCTCTTCGCGCCGCGCCGTGATATGTAAAAGCTGTCCGGCAAGCGACGCTTCCTCTGCTTCATACGCTTTTTTCTGCGCTTCCTTTTCGGACTTGTCCGCGTTAAGTTCGGCTGCGCGGGCATTAAAATGCGCGTCCGACTGCTCTGCCGCCTTTACCTGCTCAAACAGAACATTCCGGTCGCCTTCGAGCCTGCTTTTGGTAATCACCGCCTGGTTTAGCTGCTCCCGTACCGCTTCGATCTGCGTTTCCGCCTCTTCTAACGCGGCTTCTATCGTTTCGTACTGCTTTTTGATCCCTTCGTGTTCCGCCGACGTTTCCTTTAGCTGCGCGTCCGCAATCCGGCAGTTTTCTTCCGTCTCCTTTAACTGCGTGTCAATCTGCCCGATTTCAAGCAAAAACGTATTGACATCGTAGCGTTTGAGTTCTTCTTTTTTCTTAAGATAGATCTTTGCCTTTTCGGACTGCCGCTCCAGGGGGCCCATCTGGCGCTCGAGTTCGCTTATAATATCGTTGATGCGCACCAGGTTGTCCCGTTCCGTTTCCAGCTTCTTCTGCGCAGTCGCCTTTCTGCGTTTGAATTTGACAATGCCCGCCGCCTCGTCGAACAGTTCCCGGCGTTCTTCGGGGCGCCCGTTTAAGATTTTTTCAATCTGGCCCTGGCCGATAATGGAATAGCCTTCCTTGCCGATCCCGGTGTCGTAAAACAGTTCGTGGACGTCCTTTAAGCGGCATGCGCTTCCGTTTAAAAGGTACTCGCTTTCGCCGGAACGATACACCCGCCTTGCAACGGTCACTTCCTCATAGTCAATGTCTAAGACATGATCCGAATTGTCCATTGTAATTGCCACATAAGCGTAACTTAAGGGCTTTCGGTTTTCGGTTCCGGAAAAAATAACGTCCTGCATACTCGAACCGCGCAGCTGCTTGGCGCTCTGTTCCCCCAATACCCAGCGCACGGCGTCCGATACGTTGCTCTTGCCGCTGCCGTTCGGGCCTACAATTCCGGTTATCCCGTTGTGGAAATCCAAAACGATTTTGTTTGCAAAGGATTTAAATCCGTGCATCTCAATACATTTTAGGTACATGATCCCCCCTGCCCGGGTATCAGTTCCTTGAGCTTTTCAGAATCCAGCTTTAAAAGCGCCTGGTACGCGGCTTCCTGCTCCGCGGCTTTTTTGGTGTGCCCGCTTCCCGTCCCGATTACTTCCCCGGCAATCCTGGCTTCTACCGTAAAGCTCTTGTCGTGATCCGGCCCCGTCTCGCCAATAATGTGATATTTTAAGTTCCCGTCATAATTGCTTTGGACATACTCCTGCAGGATAGTCTTGCTATCGTAAAAGAGCTTCTTATTCTCTATATCCGTCAGTACAAATTTCAGGATAAACTCTTTTGCATTAGTAAGACCACCGTCTAAATAAATCGCCCCGATTAAGGCCTCCAGGGCATCCGATAAAATCGACTTGCGCTTCCGCCCGCCTGTCCTGTCTTCGCCCCTGCCAAGAAGGATAAATTCCCCCAGCCGGATCAGCGGCGTACAGGCTGCAAGCGTCGGCTCACACACCAGGCTTGCGCGGAATTTGGTTAAATCCCCCTCTGAAAGCTCCGGATAATGGAGAAACAAATATTCGCTGGTCACTACCTCAAGCACCGCGTCCCCCAAAAATTCCAGACGCTCGTTGTCAAGGTGCTTTTTGATGTGCTTTTCATTGGCGTAGGAGCTGTGTGTCAATGCCTGCTTTAAAATCATTTCATCCCGAAACCGGTACCCAATTATTTTCTGAAATTCTTCCTGCTTACTCATACTCATTTTCTCCTTTTTGTTTTGTGGTGGCATTGCACCCATAAAATGAAACAAAAACAGACAAAGCCCTGCCTTTCAGACTTTATCTGTTTTCTGTTTCCGGATTGGCTAATTTAAGGCAGCCTTAATCCGTTCCGCCGCGTCCGCAACCGTTACAATCTGCTCCGCCTCTTCATTCTGGATTTCGATATCAAATTCCTCTTCGATTCCCATAATAATCTGGAAAATATCCAAAGAATCCGCGCCCAAATCGTCTACGAACGTCGTCTCCATTGTAATCTCGTCTGCGTCTACATTCAGTACCTCTGCAATAATCTGTTTTAGTTTTTCAAGTTCCATAACATGCTTCCTTTCTACTCATCCCCTCCGGTAGAGTCCGTAATATTCTTTTTTATTTTACCATTGATGTCCTGCTGTTTGAAGGTTACACACTGGATAATGGAATTTTTGACCTCGCCGGCCTTTGAACTGCCGTGTGTTTTGACAACCAGGCCCTTTAATCCCAACAGCGGCGCGCCTCCGTAAGCAGACGCATCAAATGATTTCAGAGTTTCTTTTAACGCCGGTTTGATTAACAGCGCGCCGATTTTACTGCGCAAAATGCTCATTAAGCCCTTCTTTACGACGCCCAAAAATGTACTGCCGACGCCTTCGTACAGCTTTAGGATAACGTTTCCGGTAAATGCCTCGCATACAATCACGTCCGCCGCCCCGTGCGGGATTTCCCGCGCTTCAATGCTGCCGGTAAACCGGATGTCTTTACATGCCTTCAGCAGCGGAAAAGTTTCTTTGACCAGGGCGTTGCCCTTTTCTTCTTCCGCTCCGATGTTTACGATTGCAACCCGCGGATTTTTGATCCCTACAACGTGTTCCATATAAATGGATCCCATCCTGGCAAACTGCACCAGATGCGACGGCCTTGCGTCTACATTCGCGCCGCAGTCGATTAACAGGGATACGCCCCGTTCCGTCGGAATCAGCGGGGCAAGCGGCGGACGCTCCACACCTTTGATCCTGCCGACGATCACCTGCCCGCCTACTAAGATTGCGCCGGAGCTGCCTGCGGATACGAATGCGTCCGCTTCCTGTTGTTTCACCATATTCATGCCTGTTACAATTGATGACTGCTTTTTTTTGCGGATTGCCGTTACCGGGGGTTCCGCTGTCTCAATGACTTCTTTGGCATGAATTACGCTAATCTGCCCGGCGGGATAACGGTATTTGCCCAGCTCCGGTTCGACGGCGTCTTTGCGGCCGACGAGAAAGACATGGATATCCTTCCGTTCGTTTACGGCTTCTACGGCGCCTTTTACGATTTCCTGCGGGGCATTGTCGCCGCCCATGGCGTCTACGGCTATTTTGATCGCTTCCTGCATGATAGCTCCTCCTTGTGCTTACCGGGTTTTATCCCTTTGAAAAACATCTATTTAGAAATATACTATAAGTCTTTGGAGAAATCAAGGGGCATCGGAACAAAGAGCCGGGAATCCGGCACATGCCCGGATTTCCGGCTCTTTTTCAGAAGACCTGCTTTTATTTCTTTGCCTTTACGGACTTCGCTTTCGACCAGTCGGAATAAATACGTACCCCGTTGACCGTTTTATATGTCCGGATCCGGACATAATATGTTTTCTTTGCTTTTAATTTAAGAACCGTGGCTTTTGTTACGCCTTCATATGTCCGTATTTTAGCGCCCTTAAAGTTTCGCTTTAAAGCAAACTGGATCTGATATCCGGTCGTCTGCTTTTTGTTCTTTTTCCATGTAACCGTAAAGCCCTTTGATACGGCCTTCAGTTTGGAAACCGACGTGCCCTTCGGTCTGATTGCAAATGTCCTGATTACCGTCCCGCTGTAATCTCCGGTAAACGTAATGCGGGCCGTTGCCGTTCCCACGTTTTTGTTGTTGCTGTAGGTTACGGTATAGCCGCTTTGCGGAATGATATTCCCGTTTCGGTCGGATACGATAACAGACGGCTTTCTTGCGCTTCCGTTGTAGGAATAGGAAACCGTAGACAGCACAACCGTTTTCGGGCAGTAAATGATTCTGGTATCGGCAATGCTGCCGCAGACAGCGCATCTGTGATACGCGGAGCCGTTCCGCTCCGTCGTTGCAGGTACGACGACTGCCTCATACCGGTGTTCGGCTTTTGCCGCATTTTTGATTTCTTCTTCGCTTGTCTCCTGCTCCCCGTCTGCATCCAGATACAGCTTCCGGCAGGCAGAACAGGTGTAGTATTCCGCGTTCCCGCCCGAGGTACAGGTCGCCGGCTTTGCTTCGGTCCGGATCATATTATGCCCGGCTGCGGGACTGGATTCCACCCTGGCCTCGCCGCATTTTTTACAGTGTACGGACTGGCGCCCTTCCGTCGTACAGGTCGGCATACGGTCAACGGTATATGTCTCCTCCCAGTCATGGCCAAAAGCCGCCATATTTCCGTTTTCCTCATGCCCGCATACGCTGCAGGTTCTGCGGCGCAGCCCGGTCTGTGTACAGGTCTGCGGCGTTACAATGATCCACTCCCCGTAGCTGTGCCCCGCTGCCGGAATGGTTTGCACGTCTTTTACCTTGTCGCAGTCCCTGCAGTGGATAGAACGGCTTCCTTCCGTTTCACAGGTCGGCTCAATATCTACCGTATAGTCTTCTTCCCAGTCATGTTCCAAAACCGCAATTTCCTCTGTTTCTTCAAAACCGCATACACTGCACACTCTGCGGCGCAGCCCGGTTTCTTCCGTCGTCGGCTCTTTTACGGTCTCCCATTCGCCGTAGGTATGATCCGTTTTGGGAATTACGGTCTCCTCTATGGAAATCTCCTCTGTCCCCAGTGCATCGCTGTATGCATTCCCGCACCTGCTGCAGGCAAAATACTCGATATTTCCTTCTTCGGCACAGGTGGCGGGCTTTGCTTCTTTTCGGACAATCTCATGTCCAAGCGCCGCAATAACGGTCTCCTCTTCGGTAAGCTCTGTGGTCCCGTCGTTGTCTGCGTATCTCTTTTCACATACAGAACAGGTGTAGTATTCCCTGTTGCCGTCTTCGGTACAGGTCGCGGACAACGCATCCGTTTTCTGCATTGTATGGCCAAGCGCTTCAATCTCCTCGGTCTGTTTTTCGCCGCAGACACTGCAGGTACTTTCTCTGCGCCCCGGACTGGTGCAGTCCGGTTCTTCTACGGTTTCCCATTCGCTGTAGCTGTGGCTCGCGGCAATGACCGTATCCGCTAAGGCAATGCTGTCTTTCCCCTGCAGATCTGTATAAATGCCGCTGCATCTGCTGCAGGTATAATATTCAATATTGCCGTCTTCGGTACAGGTAGCATCTTTTGCTTCCGTCTTTTTCATATCATGGCCAAGCGCCTCTAATACTGTTTGCTCCAGGGTGGTTGCCGTTTTTCCCTCAAGATCCGTATACAGGTTGTGACATCTGCTGCAGGTGTAATACTGCGTATTTCCGGGTGCGGTACAGGTGGCGTCTTTTGCCTCGGTTTCGTTCATGGCATGGCCAAGCGCCTCGATTACGATATCCGTAAGCTCGGTTGTCCCGGCCTGTTCTTTGTAGTTTTTCTTACAGAGCGAACAGGTATAGTATTCCGGGTTGCCGGGTTCGGTACAGGTGGCATTTTTCGCTTCCGTTTTCTTCATATCATGAGAAACGCGTATCGTAACCGCTTCTAATGTGGTTTCGGTCTTTCCCTCACTGTCGCTGAATAATTTGCCGCACCTGTCACAGCTAAAATATTCAATGTTTCCGGGGCTGGTACAGGTTGCTTCTTTCGGCGCGGTACGTTCAAGCCTGTGGCCCAGCGCTTCGATGACTGCGGCACTTTCTGTTATTTCAGCAGTTCCGGCCACATCCGAAAACAGTTTATGACATCTGCTGCAGGTATAATGCTCTATGTTTCCGGCCTCAGTACAGGTCGCTTCTTTTGCGTTTACTTTTACAATATTATGAGCAAGTGCAGAGATTGTTACGTCATTTAAAGTAGTCTCCCTTGTTCCGGCCGCATCCAAAAACAGCTTGCCGCATTTGGTACAGGT
>CAMSEJ010000038.1 GCA_947057405.1 uncultured Roseburia sp. | reverse complement strand
GATCATGCCATGTGACTGGAGTTCAGACGTGTGCTCTTCCGATCTATATTATATCGAAGATAACCCTGACATTGCAGGTATTGTAAAAGAATATTTGGAGCAAAAAGCGTTTCGCGTAACGATATTCCCGACGCTTTCACAGGCAAAACAGGCAATCCAAACCCGCGTGCCCACGCTTGTTCTGCTGGACCAGAGTATGCCGGACGGCCGCGGGGACAGTTTGTGCCAGTGGATCCGAAACAACTGGAGTGAGCTGCCGATTATATTTCTTACGGTCCGGGGAGATTCCAGCGACATAATTTCCGGCTTTCAAAACGGAGCAGACGACTATGTCGTGAAACCTTTTGAACTGGACGTGCTGTATTCCCGGATTTTAGCACTGCTGCGCCGGACCGGAAATATAGCCAGCCGATATCTTTCCTGCGGCGGAATCACTCTTGACCAAAATCGCCGTACCATATCCTGTCACTCAAAGGAAATCCCATTGAGCGCAGCCGAATACCAGCTGCTTTTGTACCTGTTGCAGAACAAAGGAAAAACCGTTACCATAGAAAAAATTTTAGAACGGGTTTGGGATGTAAACGGAACTTATGTAAACGACAACACCCTGACCGTTACCGTAAAGAGACTGCGTGATAAACTGGGCCGGCCGGCATGCCTCAAAACAGTCAGAAGCGTAGGGTACCGGATGGAGGATCCTGTATGAACGGCTCAAAAAACAGGTTCGTTACAATCGGCCTCATACTTTCGGTCAGCCTGATGGTTTCCGCCGTCTCAGTTATACTTGCTTCCTGTTATTTCAGCCGGCTTCAGTTTGGCCTTTTGAATGTGATCTGCTGCGAATGGATAAAACAGGAACCGGAGGCCGAAACAATCATTACCGGCATGCTAAAGGAATATACACAAAAGAACAAAAAGCCCGAAGCAGACAATGATGTTCTATCCGGTCTGGGATACCGCGCATCCGATTTTTCGAAATCTGCGCACCGGCCTGCCGCTTTCTTTGCAGCGGCAGGTTTTATCGCAGGCGTTTTGCTTTTTCTGATTGCCATTTGCTGCCAAAACCGTATTAAAGCCCTGCGAATCCGTGCCCTGACCGATTATCTGGAGCAGGTAAATACCGGTCATGCAGCCATTCTTTCCTCCACCGGGGAGGACGATTTTTCCAGGCTGGAAGACGAATTATACAAGACGGTAACCTTTCTCTATCAGACAAAAGACGCAGCGGTACAGGCAAGAAACGGCTTTGCGGAAAATCTGTCCAACATTGCGCACCAGTTAAAGACGCCGATTACGGCCATCTGTCTGTCCGTCCAGACAATGAAACAGAATATTGCCGCACGCCCGGCAGGCGAAAACGCATGCTGCGCCGGGGGCAATGCAGAATCAAACGGAAGCGTTTCAAAGTATCATTTAAAACAAGTGGAAAAACAGCTTCTGCGGCTTACCCGCCTGGAGGAAGCCCTGCTCACCCTGTCCCGGATTGACGCCGGAACCATACGGCTGCAAAAAAACGAAACCGACGTTTTTACGCTGCTTGTCCTGGCCGCGGACAACTTATACGAGCTGTTTGCCGACTCTAAAACTTCGGTTGAGATACCGGAGCTTGGCGAAATGACAATAACCGCCGATCCGGAATGGACAATGGAAGCCGTTCTGAACCTGATGAAAAACGGCATGGAACATGGCGGCAGAATGATCCGCTGTTCCTATGCACAAAATCCCCTGTATACGGAAATCCTGATCTGGGACGACGGCGACGGCTTTGCAAAAGAAGATATCCCGCATCTTTTTGAGCGGTTCTACCGCGGTAAAAACGCAGCGGAAGGCGGTATCGGGATCGGGCTTGCACTGTCCAAAGAGATTATAGAACGTCAAAACGGAACGATCCGCGCCAAAAACAGGCCGGAAGGCGGTGCGCTTTTTGAGATCCGGTTCTATAAAAATAGTATCTGTAAAAGCAGTTGACATTATTTGTGACATTTAATATGAGGATAAATCCGAAGGGAAACGGAAAATGCGGCATCGGCCTGCGGACAAGCGGGCTTGCACCGGAGCAGTTTATAGCGGTTTTCTATACCGCTCTAGAGCGTGCACTTTCTGTCGGCATGGATGTATCGGCCTGCCTCTTACAGTGCATGGAGCTTGACAGAAAAAATGCAGAATAGTATCATAAAAAGAAGTTACGGATCCAAACAGAATCTACAGGAGAATGACGACAGCATGAAGCGCATTTCACTGGAACAGCTCATATCGGAAAGCAAAGCTTCCGCCTACCTGCAGCAGTACCGTTACGTCTGCCATAAAATCGAAACCGGTCAGATCAAACCGGTCAAAAACTCCCCCTTAAACGGCAAAATGCCGGCCCTGCATACCAGATACTGGATTTTGGAACAAACGCCGGATAATACATCCCGGATTGAAGAGCTGCAGTTTTTGATTGCGCCCTGTATTCAGACAGATTATTATTTGAACCATTTGGAGGTGTATGAAACAGAGCGGAAGTGGGTCCGGCTTCTGAGCCGTTACTTTAAAAATCAGGGGCAGAAGATACCGGAGCCTGTTTCGGTCAATGAGAGAAGCTTTCAGATCTGGGGACGTGAAAAATTTTTGCAGAGGGAACAGGGAAAAAAGATTTTGGCGCATTGCGGTGTGTCAATGGAACAGCTGTCTGTTTACCGGACGACGGAGCCTCTTGCGTATTTTTCTGCCGGCAGGCAGATTCCGCAGACGGTGCTGATTGTCGAAAATAAGGATACGTTCTACAGTATGCGCAGATTGCTGTTAGACGGGCCGCGCACAATGTTTGGAGAGGAAATTGCGACGGTGGTATACGGAGCGGGGAAGGGGATTTTACGCTCGTTTTCGGATTTTGGATTTTGCGTTGAGCCGTATATGAACGCGCCGCAGAACCGGATTTTGTATTTTGGGGATTTGGATTATGAGGGAATCGGGATCTATGAGCGTTTGTGGGAGCTGTTTTGCGGGGAACATGAGATAGAACCTTTTTGGGGGGCTTATCAGGCTATGGTGCAGAAGGCGGAGGCATATGGAACGGATTTTCTGCCGGAAATGAGCGCGGGGCAGAATAAAAGGCTTTCGGGGCGTTTTTGGGAATGCTTTGCGGCCGGGCTTCGGGAGAGGATGGAAAGGATTTTATAAGCGGGGAAGTATGTGCCGCAGGAGATTTTGAATGCGGAAGATATAAAACAGGACGACCAAAATACAGGAGGAAACCCATGCAGTACGATTTTTTAAAACAGTTCCCAAAGCGCATGAAACACGTTGGCCGCTATGCCCTTCTTTTTGTAAACAGCAGCCAGAAATCAATCTGGAAGCAATACGGGTTTGTCAAAATCGACGAGCAGGTCAATGTGATTTTTGCCGTACTGCTCTATGTGATGGAACAGTCTTTAAAAGACGAACACTGTACCGCGGACGATATCGGGGCGTATTTAGACAGCCTGAATATGCGTTATCTCGGAAAGCCGATGGGGTATGCGGAGTGCAGGGCGTTAGGGGATTACATTTTAAATGTCATCCTTTCAAACGAAGGGAAGGCGATGTATTTTGACGGGTTTCATTTTGAAAGCGGCGCGTACGAGGCGATGTATGTCAGTTATGTGGCAAACCGGATCGTCTATGTGGATTCGGAGGTGCGCAGGACGTCTTATTATCTGACGGAGGACGGCTATAACCTGATTTTGTCTACGATGGAAATTGAGGACAATATGCGCTTTAGCGTCCATGAGATGATTTTTCGGATGCACCTGGAAAAGCAAAGCTACGATAAAGCGGTGGACGATATCAAAAACGTGTTTAACCTGCTGCGGATCCAGCTGCAGAAAATCAAAGAGGCCATGGGCAAAATCCGGCGGAATGCGCTCAGTTATTCGGTGGCGGAGTACGAAGCGGTTCTGGAAGGAAACCTGGCGACAATCAGCGATACGAAGCAGAAGTTTCTGGATTACCGCGCTCTGGTGAAAAAACGCGCGGCGGAACTGGAAGAGATGGATTTAAACGTGGGAAAGCTGGAACCGAAGGAAGAGGAAAAGCTGAAAAACCTGGGCGTGATTGAACAGTATTTAAACCGCACGATTGACGAGCACCAGAAAATCTTAAGCAGCCATTTTGATTTAAAATCGCTGTATACGCATGAACTGGAGCTGTTGTCGCAGATGTCTTATATCCGCCGGTTTTCCATCCGGAACGAGCTGTATGAAAAAATACTGGATGCGCCGGAGGCGCTGGGACGGCTGGACGCGTTTTTAAGGCCGCTGTTTATAGGGGATCCCGGTAAGGTCTATAATCTGAATAAATCAATGGAGCTGCAGCGCCCTCTGCGCAGGAAGGCGGAAAAAGAGGAGGAAGGGCGTCTGGAGTTTGGCGACGAGGCGTGGATGCGGGAACAGGAGCGAAGGCAGCAGGAAAAGCTGGCCAAATACGAAAAGAGCCTGGGCTTTCTTTTGCAGAAGGCGTCAGAGGCAGAGGGCGGCGGGGTGACGCTTGCCGAAATCGCGGACATGCTTTCGGCAAGCCCGGAGGACAGCGGCATTCTGATTCCGGACGTGCAGATTTTTAAGGAAATTATGGTGGAACTGATTCGGAACGGGGATGTGGATTTGCGGAAGCTGAAAAAAGAGCGGCGGGAATATATCAGCGAAGGGTTCGGCGGTTTTGTGCTCAATGAGATGCTTTTGTCTTTGGACGAGGCAATGGGGCTTGGGCTTTCGGCGGTTTCGGTTTGCCGGGAACCGGACGGGCAGGCCGTTGCATTTGAATACGATGAGGAAGGCGTAAGGAAGCGGATCCTGTGCTCGAACGTAAGGCTTCGGATCCGGCGGGAGGACTGACAGATGGCATATGAAATGGAAGAGATCCGTTTGGGACAGGAAATTTTTTATTATTTATTAAAGCACCATGAACTGAGCGAGGAGGATCGCGAGCCGCTTTACCGCGCGTATGCGCAGCAGGAGCAGATACAGAACCTGGTCAAATCGCAGGGGGAACTGGCGGAATGCGACATTGAGCGGTACGGAAATGTGATTTATCTGATTCCAAAAGAAGAAAATACGTTTCTCGGGTTTTCCAAAGCCGGGTTAAAGCAGGCGCTCTGCAAATCGACGGGGACGGACCGGGATTATTACCTGTCGCAGTTTGTAATTCTGACGCTTTTGACCGAGTTTTACGACGGGCAGGGAGCCACCTGCAAGACCAGGGATTATATGCGCGCCGGGGAGCTGTTAAACTGTATTTCCGATCGGTTAAAGGAGGGCTGCGAGCGGTACGGCGAAGAGGAAGAGGAGCGGGCGGGCATTGCGTTTTCCGATATGGCGCAGGCGTATGAAGCGTTAAAGTCCGACGAGAAGGGGACGCGGACGAAGACGACGAAGGAGGGGTTTTTGTACCATATTTTACATTTTCTGCAAAAGCAGGGGCTGGTGGAATATGTGGAAGCGGACGAGATGATAAAGACGACGAAGAAGCTGGATAATTTTATGGACTGGAATCTGTTAAACCAGAACCGGTTCCAGCGAATCAAACGCGTACTGGAGGGACCAAAATGAGTAAGATCAATGCGATTCGCCTGATTAATCTGAATTATAACCACAATGCAATCCGCGTCAGCGACGAAACGTTTCGCCTAAACGGGAAAAGCACGCTGCTTTCTCTGCGCAACGGGGGCGGCAAATCCGTTTTGGTGCAGATGGTGATGGCGCCGTTTGTGCACAGAAGGTATCAGAACGCGAAGGATCGGCCGTTTGCGTCGTATTTTACCGGCAATAAGCCGACGTTTATTTTGGTGGAATGGAAGTTAGATGGGGGAGCGGGCTTTGTGCTGGCCGGGATGATGGTGCGAAAGAGCCAGGAATTGTCGCAGGAGCGCGCAGACGAACTGGAAACGGTTCATTTTATTGCGGAATACAGCCAGGAGTGTTTACAGGATATTAAGCATTTCCCGGTGGTGGAACAGACAAAAAAAGCGGTGGTTTTGAAGGGCTTTTCCGACTGTAAGCAGATGTTTGAGGAATGGAAAAAGGAACGGGACGTGCCGTTTTTTTATTATGATATGCAAAATCCCTCCCAGGCCAGGCAGTATTTTGAAAAGCTTTCCGAGTACCGGATTTACTATAAGGAATGGGAAACGATTATTAAGAAGGTCAACTTAAAGGAATCGGGGCTGTCGGATTTGTTTGCGGACTGTAAGGACGAGAAGGGGCTGGTGGAAAAGTGGTTTCTGGAGGCGGTGGAACATAAGCTGAACAAAGAGAAAAACCGCATGAAGGAATTTCAGGGCATTATGGAGAAGTACACCGCCCAGTACCGGGACAATGAATCCAAAATCAAACGCCGCGATACGATAGAGGCATTCCGGGAAGAGGCAGAGCGGGTGCGGCAGGACGCGCTTTTGTGCCGGGAGGCGGAAGAGGAAGCAGGCATGCACAAAAACAGGATTGCGGATTTTATCGTGCGGTTAAAGGGCCTGCTTTCTGTTCGGCAGCAGGACGCGGAGGAGGCGGCGCGCCGTATCGAAGCGCTTGACGGGCAGATTTCCTATCTGGAATACGAAAAGCTGTCGAAGGAGATTCACAACACGCTGCATAAGGAATCGCTCAGCGGCAGTAATTTGCAGATGCTTGGGATGGAACGGGACGATTTGGCGTCCGTGCGGGACGCGGCGCAAAAGCGGCTTTTTATCCTGCTTTGCGCAAAGCTGCAGGAGGACGTTTTGGAGTGCGGGAAAGAACGCGATCGGGAACGGCAGCGTCTGGCGCTTTTCCTGGAAAAAGAAGAAAATCTGGAGCCGGAGCGAAGGCGTCTGGGAGCGTCTTTGTATTCGTATTATGAAGGGCAGGCAAAGCAGGCCGGGCAGGAAGAAGCAAAGCTTGCCGGGGAAATTTCGGCGATGGAAGCGGAGCGGGATACGGAGCATTCCCACCTGGAGGAGCTGCGCGCCAAAGAGAGCAGGCTTTCGGGGCAGGCCGGGGCGCTGCAGGAAAAAATCAGGTCGTATGACGCGGTGGAGGAAGGGTTTAACCGGGAATACGCGGAACGCTTCGGCCGCAATATTCTGGGCGAATACGAAGCCGGGACGCTTGCGATCCGGCGTGCGGAATACGAAAAGCAGTTACAGCAGATGACGCAGGAAAAGACGGCCGCCAAAAAAGACGCGCAGCGGCACAAAGAACAGATAAAGGCGCTGCAGCGGACAATCGAAGATAAAGCGGCGGCAAAAATCCGCCTGGAAGCAAAGCAGGAGGAGAGGAAGCATACGCTTTTGCAGTACGAAACGGAGTTAAAGGCGCGGCGTGTACTCCTTTCATATATCGGGCTTTCACCGGAAGATTTGTTTGATACAAAAACGATATACAACGCCCTTTCGCGCAGGATTTTTGATGCGGATCTGGCCAGGCAAAAGAACGAACAGGAGCTTGCCGGGGAGGAGCGGGAGTATCAGAAGATGGCAAAGGGGCAGGTGCTAAAGCTGCCGGAGGAATTTGAGGCAATGCTTTCGGAAGCGGGCATCCGCTATGTATACGGCATGGACTGGCTTAAGAAAAACGGGTATTCCAAAGAAAGCCACCCGTTTCTGCCGTATTCGCTGATTTTATCCGCCCAGGAATTAAACCGTCTGGCAGGCTATGATAAGCCGGTTTACACGTCGTTTCCGGTGCCGATTATTCTGCGGGAGCAGCTTTCGCAGATGGAGTTTGACGACGGCGGGACGGACTGGGAAGCTTCTTTTGCGCCGCGGGAGAAAAGCGCGCCGTCCGGGGCGGTGCGTTCGTTTGCGGAGCTGAATTTTTTTGTCTGGTTTAACCGGAACCTGTTAAATGAGGAAAAATTAAAAAAGATGCTTTTAGAACAGGAGTCCGTTATTGTACGCAAAAAAAAGGCGCTGGAGCACAGGAAACGGGAGTACGCCGAATATATCGGGATGCAGGAGCAGTTTAAGCAGCAGAAGGTGACGAAAGCCGCTTATGAGGGGGTAAAAGAGGAGATTTCCCGGCAGGAAACGGAACTGTCGCAGGCGGCGAAAGAACTGATCCGGCTGCGGGAGGAATTGACGGGAACGGAGGATTTGTTAAAGAAAAGCGAGAGCCTTGCAATGCGGCTGGAAGGGGAGATTTTTAAGCAAAACCGACGCATCCGGGATTTTGACGGGCTTTGCGCCGCTTATGAGGCGTACCGGGAAACCAGCCGCCTGCTTATAAAAAACAGGCAGGAGAAGGAGCAGGTTTTAAACCGGCAGAAGCTGAAAAAGGAACGGATCGGAAAGCTGGAGAGAAAGCTCATTACGGCGAACAACAGCCGGACAAAGCTTTTGCGCGAAATCGAGGCGCATACGGCGCGGCAGTCGTATTTCGGGCAGTATGCGCACGCCGCGCAGGAAAACGGCGGCGTTTGGCAGGCACAGGAAACGGAACCGGCGCAAAACGGACAGGTTTTAAAGAGCACTTATACGCAGGAGCAGGCGCGGGCGGCGGAGAGCCGTTATGAAGCGATTACGTGCGGGATTGGCGCCGAGCAGGCGGAACTGGAACGGCGCTTAAAGGAAGCGGAACGGCGCTATACAAAGGCCGGCGGGGAACTTTTGCGGTGCAGTGAGAAATACGGGATTTTAAAAGAGGAATGGCAAAGCGTCGGCTATGACAGGAACGAGGAGCGGCATCAGGAAACGCTGTTAAAAGAGCAGGAGCAGAACATCCGTAAAAAAGACGCGGCAATCCACGATGCGCAGATTCGCCATGCGCTGCTTTTGCAGAAGCGGGAACATCAATATGCGGAATTAAAGAAGCGGTGCGGTCAGGAGGAGCCCATTGCGGCGGCGGATATCCGCACGATTGATTTTTCCGATGCGATGCGCACGCTTTTGTACCAAAAAAAAGAGGCTGAGCAGGAAGCGGCGCGGATGGAAAAAATGCTGCAGTCATATGAGAGCAGCCTGGCGGCGCTGGCGGAGTACGAGGATTTTGTATGTACCGGGGAGGTAAACTGGGAACTGGATTTTTCGGCTATGACGGGAGCGGAGCTGGTAAAGCAAAAAGGCATTCTGGTCCGGGATTACCATGCCGGCTTAGAACGGCGGCGGAGTGCGCGTGCACAGCTGGAACGCGCTGTCAACCGGATGTTAAGGCAGGAGGCGTTTGCGGAGGATTTTTACCAGAAGCCGCTGGAGTCCGTGCTGCAGCTTGCGGGAGATGCCCAAAAGGCGATCTGGCAGCTGGATACGACGCTTTCTTCGTATCAGAGCCTGATGGAAAAGCTGATGGTGGATATTTCTCTGGTGGAAAAAGAAAATGCCAGGATTGTGGAACTGATCGGCGATTATTTGAAGGACGTACATGCGAATTTGGGTAAGATCGATCACAATTCTACGATTACGGTGCGCAGCCGCCCGATTAAAATGCTGCGGGTGGAACTGCCGGACTGGGCCAAAAACGAGAGTTTTTATGAACTGCGCCTAAAGGATTATATGGACGGCATTACGGCCAGGGGCATCGCCCTGCTGGAGGAAAACCAGAACCTCCAGGAGTATCTGGGCACGAAGGTGACGACAAAGGGGCTTTACGATGCGGTGGTGGGCATCGGGAACGTGCAGATTAAGCTGTATAAAATTGAGGCGCAGCGGGAATACCCGATTACCTGGGCGGACGTGGCGAAAAACTCCGGCGGGGAAGGGTTTTTGTCGGCGTTTGTGATTTTATCGGCGCTGCTTTATTATATGCGCCGGGACGAGACGGATCTGTTTGCGGACCGCAACGAGGGCAAGGTGCTTTTGATGGACAATCCGTTTGCCCAGACGAATGCGGCGCATCTGCTGACGCCTATGATGGATATGGCGGATAAGACGAATACGCAGCTTATCTGCCTGTCGGGGCTGGGCGGGGAAGCGATTTATAACTGCTTTGACAATATTTATGTGCTGACGCTGATTGCCGCGGGCCTGCGCAGCGATCTGCAGTATTTAAAGGCGGAGCATACGAGAGGGAGCGGTACGGAGGAGATTTTGCCGGCGCAGATTGAGGTGCTTTCGCAGCAGGAGCTGATATTTTAACAAAACGGGAGTTGCCTGGCGGCAAAGATATGGTACAATAGAAAAAAACAAACAGGGGGTAGGGAGCATGAACCTTACAATTCAAAACGAGTATGCATCCGCAGCCTGCAAAACGCTCGGAGCAGAGCTTTTGTCTTATCGGACGGCGGACGGCAGAGAATATTTATGGCAGCGGGACCCGGCCTACTGGGCAAAGACCTCTCCGGTGCTGTTTCCGTATGTCGGGCCTGTGCCGGATACGGTGACGATTCACGGGAAGGAATACAAGCTTCCGCGGCATGGGTTTGCAAGGGATTATGAGTTTGAAACGGCAGAGCAGGGGGAGGATTTTGTTGTCTTAAAGCTGGCTGCAAACGAAGCAACAAAAGAGGTGTACCCGTATGCATTTACGTTTACGGTCACATTCCGGTTAGTCGGGCCCGCGCTTACGGTGACCTACGGGGTGGCAAACCAGGGCACGGACGAGATGCCGTTTTTGATTGGCGGGCATCCGGCATTTTTCTGTCCGATGGAAGAGGGAGAGGAATTTACGGATTATATGCTGCATTTTGAAGACGGCGGGATACCGGATTTGCACCTGAATTATCCGATGTTCGATAACGATGCGCTGTTGTATGAGAACCTGAATCACCGTACTGTAAAGCTGGTTCACCGGGAAACGGGAAAAGGCGTGAAGTTTGATTTCCCGGATTATGAGTCGGTGGCGTTCTGGACACCGGTGAAAAAAGATGCGCCGTTTCTCTGCATTGAGCCGTGGAACGCCGGGACGCTTGCCCAGGTGCCCAATACCAACCTGCTTGAGAAAAAATATGTTCAGTTTCTGGGAGCGAAAGAAACAAGGGATTACCGGTTTTCGTTTGAGCCGTGTGAGGCAGGCAGGTAAAGAGGCGCGTAAGGAGGCAGGAAATGTCAATTGAGAACGTAAAGGCGTATTTTAAGGAATACGGGATGGAAGAGTGCATTCGGGAATTTGACGTATCAAGCGCTACGGTGGAGCTGGCGGCACAGGCGCTGTGCTGTGAGCCGAGAAGGATTGCAAAGACGCTTTCCTTTCTGGCAGACGGACAGGCCGTGTTAGTCGTCGCTGCCGGAGATGCGCGGATTGATAACCCCAAATATAAGGCGAAGTTCGGCGTAAAGGCAAAGATGCTTTCGCCGGATCAGGTGGAGGAGCTGGTGGGTCATGCAGTGGGCGGCGTCTGTCCGTTTGCGGTAAAGGACGGCGTTAAGGTGTACCTGGACGAATCCTTGAAGCGGTTTGAAACAGTGTTTCCCGCCTGCGGGAGCTCGAACAGCGCGATTGAGCTTACCATTTTGCAGCTGGAGCAGTATTCGGGTTATCTGGAGTGGGTGGATGTCTGCAAAGGATACGAAGAAACGGGACAGGTATGATTTCATGACAAAAATCAGATAATTGAATACAGAGACACTTTAGTTTCAGGGATGAAAAAGTCGATATCAGGAAAAGGGGAACCCGGTTTTTGGTATCGGCTTTTTTGGAGGAATTATGTTGAAAATAGCAGTTTGTGACGACGAGGAATGGACGGGACAGTCTATCAGAAACGTGATTGACCGGGAGTTTCATCTGAATGCGGATTGGTACGCGGACGGCGCGTCGCTGTTGGCGTCGCAGAACGCCTATGATATCTATATTCTGGACATTTAGATCGGAAGAGCGTCGTGTAGGGAAAGAG
>CAMSEJ010000037.1 GCA_947057405.1 uncultured Roseburia sp. | reverse complement strand
AGGACAAACTTAAAACCGATTGACAAGCACGACAAAACGCCCTTAGCCATGAGTTGCTACCCACAGCTAAGGGCGTTTCTAATATGGATTTATTTCAGTCATTGAAACCGCTTAAAAATCATTCTGCCACATATAAACCATTAGATAGCAAGAATAATCGCACTCAAACGACTGTTATCAATTTGTTATCAAAAGACATTTCCAAAGCCCGCAAACCCGCATAAACGCTGGGTTTACTAAGCATTTTTGTTTATTCGAACTCAATCGTAGCCGGCGGCTTCGGGCTCATATCATAACAAACCCGATTCACATTCCCAACCTCTGCCAATATCCGTTCGGTCACCTTCTCAAGCACATCCCAATCCACCTTTTCCACCGATGCCGTCATTGCATCCACCGTATTGATTGCGCGGATTATCACCATATATTCAAATACCCGTGCATTGTTCTTCATTCCGACCGATTTAAAATCCGGCACTACCGTAAAATACTGCCATACCTTCTTATCCAGGCCGGCTTTCGCAAACTCTTCCCTGAGGATCGCGTCCGACTCACGAACCGCTTCCAGGCGATCCCGCGTAATCGCTCCCAGGCATCTGACTCCCAGCCCTGGTCCCGGGAACGGCTGGCGGTATACCATATCATGCGGCAAACCCAGTTCCACGCCGCAGGCGCGCACTTCGTCTTTAAAAAGCTGCTTCAACGGCTCCACCAGCTCAAACTTCAAATCCTCGGGCAGGCCGCCTACATTATGATGCGACTTCACCATCTTGGCCGTTTTGGTTCCGCTTTCTATAATGTCCGGATAAATCGTCCCCTGGCCTAAGAAATCAATTCCTTCCAGCTTCCTTGCCTCTTCTTCAAACACCCGGATAAACTCGCCGCCAATGATTTTCCGTTTCTGTTCCGGATCCGCAACGCCTTCCAGTTTTCCTAAGAACCGTTCGGAAGCATCCACATAAATTAAATTCGCATGCAGTTCGTCGCGGAACACTTTTACCACGCTTTCCGATTCGTTTTTCCGCATCAGGCCGTGGTTGACATGTACGCAAACAAGCTGCTGCCCGATTGCCCGAATCAGCATCGCCGCCACCACGGAAGAGTCTACCCCGCCGGACAAAGCAAGCAGCACCTTTTTATCCCCCACCTGCTGCCGGATCCGTTCTGTCTGGTCTTCGATAAAATGTTTCATATTCCAGTTTGCCGCCGCACCGCAGTCTTCAAATACAAACTTTTTCAATATATCCGAATCCGGAAGCGCATCATACTGCTTCGCGCATTTTGACTGCGGATAATCAATAGAAATCATCGGACAGCCCAGTTCATAAAGCTCCGGACGGATTTCTGCCGGTTTGCCGTCTATCATGCGGTTTTCGCCGCCGTTTAACAGAATGCCTTTCAAATTATCAAATGATTTCAGCTCTTCTGCCGTTATGTCATGCGGATGAATTTCACTGTATACGCCAAAATCACGAATTTCACGGGCAACTACCGTATTTTGCGTACTGCCCAGATCTAAAATTACAATCAAGTCTTGTTTCATGGGTCATGTTCTCCTTATCTTTTTGTGTTGGAATTATTATAACAAACTATGACCGGGGATGTATAGAAATATTTGCAGGAATTTTTTCTTCTTACCGGATAAAGCTCGTTTTATTCCCGTATTCGTTTTGGGGCAGGGCGATTCCGTTCGCGGCTCCGGCCTCGATACAGGATAACAGCCATGCCATATTCCTTGCCAGATTCCGCATGATCTGGAGCCCTTCTTTATCCTGCAGGACTTCTTCGGGCGTGTTGCCGTGCACCATATTCCAGTATGAAGAAGATACTACCGGCATTTCTGCAAGCGTAAAATATTTATTGAGCACATCCACAGATGCCGTGGTTCCCGCCCTCCTTGCGGAAGCGATTGCGGCTGCTGGTTTGTGGGCAAACGCGCTTTTGCCGGCATAAAACATGCGATCCAGTGCACTTAAAATCCGGCCGGACGGATGTGCATAGTAGACCGGGGTCCCGAATACAAACCCGGCTGCGTCTTTTGCTTTCGCAATCAGCTCATTGATGATGTCGTCTCCGAAAACGCAGCCCGGCTGCTTCGTATTACACTGCCTGCAGCCGATGCAATCCCGAATCGCGCCTGCACCCAGACACACAATCTCCGTGTCCACTCCTTCCTGATTTAACACATTGGCTATTTCCGATAATGCGGTATAGGTACAGCCATGTTCTCTTGCACTCCCGTTGATTAACAATACGTTCACGATGATTCCCTCCTGATTTTTCCTTATCTGTTATTATATATATTCATTATATTGGCTGCAAGCCCTAAAATCAAGACACAATCCCCCTGCTCTCCCCTTCCCTTTTCGCGCTCCGTCTGCTATAATCCCCATAGAAATCACTCAACACAGAGCAGAAAGGAGCAATTATCATGAATCCAATCAGTACACCAGACGCCCCCGGCGCAATCGGCCCCTATTCCCAGGGTTATGAAGCAAACGGCCTGATTTTTACCTCCGGCCAGATTGCCATCATTCCCGAAACCGGGGAAATCGCAGAGGGAATCCGCGCACAGGCACATCAATGCTGCAAAAACATCGGCGCAATCCTTACTGCTGCAGGATGCGGCTATGAACATGTCATAAAGACCACCTGCTTCTTATCCGATATGGCTGATTTTGCCATATTCAACGAAATCTATGCCGGATACTTCTCGTCCAAACCGGCCAGAAGCTGCGTTGCCGTCAGAGAACTGCCCAGAGGCGTATTGTGCGAAATCGACGCAATAGCCGTCAAATAATTAAAACAGGGAGCGCTGCCCAAACAGCGCTCCCTGCTTTCTCCTATATCTTTAAATTCACCCGCAGCCCTTTCAGTTCCTCTTCCAGACGCTTTTGTTCCTCCAGAACCTTTTTTATTTCCGCATCCAGTTCCCGCACCATTCTGTCATCCGCCAAAACGCCTGTTTCCGGTTCTGACGCATTTTCACGTATGGCATCCGTTTTTGCTTCGGCTTCTTCCTTCTTCTCCTTGGCTTTCCGGATTTGTTCTTCTTTTATCTCCTTTTCTTCTTTTCCCGCTTCTGCAGTCTCTTTAAGCTCCTCCGCCTTTTCATTAAGCGCGTCGACCGCTTCATCCTTTAAGATGCCCACCGCTTCCTTGGATGCCGCTTCCATCAGCTCTTCTTTTGCCTGTTCGGCCTCCTCCATGGCATCCGATTCCAGACGTTTGCGCCTAACCTCGCGGATCACCCAAACCGCTGCCGACAAATCCTTTTGGCTGTCATCCAGCCTCTCCCTCCAGTCATCTGCCAGTTCATACAAATTCATGGAAAGGTTGTGATAATCCGTCCGTTTCATTTCCTTTAAACGAATCTGCTCTTCCTCCGTCAGATAATCCGTTCGCCTGAAATGCTCTATATCAAACTGCTTCTTCAAAAGATCCAGATCTTTTTCTTCCTGGCTGTCATCCGCAACATTATAATCTGCCTTTGCCTGCGCCATCTTCTGGTCCAAATCCCGCAAAGCCGTATCTGCCTGTTCCCGTTCCTTAAGCAGCATGCGTATACTGTCTCTTATTTCCGCAATGCTCGAATCAATACGCCCCTCTGCCTGTTTGACGCTCATAACGCCATACATTGCCTGCTTCTGGTAAATCCCTTTTTTCATAGCAACTTTTTCCCTGCTGTCCGGTTCCTTTTTAATATAGAAGGAATCTCCCATAAAAAAAATTTTGCCCGAATCCCCAATCCTCATAAGCCCGCTCCCTTCTGCCCCTTATGCTTCCGCATTCACGGTTAAGCCCTTTAAATCCTCCACTAAAAGCTTTTGCTCTGCCAGAAGCTTCTTAATGTCTTCATCCATTTCCTGGACAAGTTTGTCCCCCTCCAACAAATTCTCCGTCAGATCCGTAATATTCTCGCGTGCCTCTTCCACCATCGCTTCCGCTTCTGCACGCTCTTCTTTCGCCTCTTCGATGCGCTCTTCCGCTTCTTCTTCCTTCTCTTTCCGCTCTTCTGCAGCTTCTATGATTTCCTCTGCCTTCTCTTCCATCTTGTCCATAGCATCTTCTTTTAAGATGCCGATCGCTTCTTTAGATGCCGCCTCCATAAGCTCATCCTTTGCTTTCTGGGCATCAATCAGGCCATGTGATCTGAGACGGTCAATCTGTATATTGCGGACCGCTCTTCCCATTCCCGCCATCAAATCCTGATTATCCGCAATCTCCGTCTTCCAGAAATCTGCCTGCGCATAAAGCTCCATCGAAAGTTTCTGGTACTCTGTCATCTCTCCCATTTCTTTCAGGCGTGCCTTTTCTTCCTCGGTCAAAAGCTGTGTGGAACCGTGCTTCCTGATATCATAATCCTTCTTTAAAAGCTCCAGATCCTTCTCTTCCTGACTGTCGTCCTCTACCTGAAACCCTTCCTTCGCCTGCGCCATCCTCTGGTTGATTTCCTGCAAATGCGCGTTCGCCTCATCGCTCTCTGCCTGAAGCCCGCGCACGCGGTCACGAATATCCTCCACATGCCGGTCTATACTCTTCTCAGCTTTGTTGGCATCCGTAACAATACGCATGCCTTCCTTCATATAAAGCGCCTTTTTCATCGCCACCTTATCCCGAACATCCGTCTCCTGATTTCCAAACAGCGGATTCTGCGGAAAAAACATCCTGTCTTGCTGCCATACTTTCATAACATTACCTCCTGAACTCCGTTTTAAATCTCCTGTTTTCTGAATTATCTTTTATATCGACTACTTTCTACGAAAATATAAGCAAATGAAGGAGATTTTAAAATCTTATTCCTTTCCTGTAAAATTTTTACTAAAATTTCTTCCCGTTTTACAAAAAAAGCGCCTCCGATCCCAAAAACCGGAGGCCCCTCTTCTTAATTCTCTATTTCTTAACATTCACCTGCACAATCTTGCTTGCCGGTCCATACACCTTGCCTTTCCTCACAACAACCCTATAAAAATTCTTGCCCTTCTTTGCCTTCTTATCCAGATAACTTGTTTTCTTTCCGCTCAGCGTCTTAATCTTCTTATAATTCCCGTCCTTCTTTGACGCACGGTAAATCGTATAATCCTTTGCGCCGTTTACTTTTTTGTAGCTGATCTTCACCCCGTTTTTAACCGCCTTCGCCTTCACGCCGGAAACCGCTTTCGGCAGTGTCACAGAAACGCCTTTACTTGCCGGGCTGTTCACATATGCCGCACTTTGGGCAACTGCAATCACAGTATAAGTCAGTTTCTTTCCGCCCGGTGCTTTCGCATCCAGATAAGAATTTTTTGTTACCGCAGCGATCTTCTTTGCCGCACCGGTTCCGGATTTACGGTAAATCTCATAAGAAGCCGCACCGGTTACCTCTGCAAACGAAACCGCAACGCCGTTTGCCTTGCTCTTCACCTTTACGGACGACGGCGCCTGCAGCACAATCGGTTCCGCAGCCGGAGGCGCTGTCGTAAGCGCCGCCCTTGCCTGGTTCAACCCTGACAACAGCGCGTTGAGTACGGAAAGGGAAGCATCCTCCGGCCTTGCCGCCGCCTGCCGGTAAGCTGCCGCAAACGCATCCCAGCTTTGTTTGGTATAATTGCCCTGCCCGGCATCCAGAACCGCCTTTGCCGCGGCAACCGCAGCATCCAGCTCCAAAAGCTTCTTCGCCCGGTCCACATCAACCGTTACAACGCATTGCGCGGTTTTCGCACCGTCTCTTGTCGTTACGGTAATCACCGTCGTGCCGTCGCGCAGCCCTCTTACAACCCCGTTGCGGTCAACTTCCGCAACAGACGAATCCCCGCTCTCAAACACAACCGTTTTGTCCGCCGCATTTGCCGGCAGCACAGTCGCTACCAAAACGTCGCTGATCCGGTCTGCCGTCAGATTCATAGCCTGCTTATTCAGCTTAACACCCTCTACCGCGATTGGATTTGCGGCAGCATCCATATACCGGATTACGAATTTATCAATATTCGGCCCGCCTTTTTCGTCCGCCGTAAATACCAGCTCTCCTGCCCCGGCTGCCGTCACCCTGACAAGCAGTTCCGCAAAATGATCCGTCGTCGCGTTTTCTTCCCCGTAAACATCCAATGTGCCTGTTTCTACATTGGTACCGCTCCAGTTAAAGGCGTTCGGGCTGCCGCTTCCCTCGCTTCTTCCGCTGCGGTAAGAAGCCGTCACGCGGTACGTGCCTGCTGCCGGTGCATAAAACGGAAGGCTGATCCGATTTCCATCCTCAAACCAGTCAATAATTGTCCCGTAATCTTTTGTTGTAATGCGGACGTAATGATCCGGATTCACCGCGCCGGACGCGTCCAGAAGAAACGATTCCGCTTCAATTGTTTTGTCCTCATTCACGCCGCCCGGGAATACAAACGGATCTTCCGCCGAAAAACCGTCCCGCTCCTCCAACGCATTTTTCGCGGCAAACAGTTTTAAGGCAGCCTGCTTAATCAGCTCAGGTGTGGCAAACGCACTGGCTTTCCACGCCTTTAATTCCGCCAAAGCCTCTTCAAAGGCTTCCACACCGTCACGCTTATAATTATCTGTATTTATGTTTTCACAATCCGTTAAAATCTTATCCGCGTTGACGGTATAAAGCGTAACATGCGTGCTCGAAAGCGAACCGATTGAAACGCCGTCTGTCTTCATCAGGGTAAAGTAGAAATCCTTCCCGTCTGTACTTCGGTCATTATCCAGTCCTGTCAGTGTAATCGTTTTGGAGGTTTCCCCCTCTTTAAATGTTACACTGCCTGTCAGGTTGACATAATTCACGCCCTGTTCCGCGCCGGCCGACTGTGTGGAATAAGAAACGGTCGCAGTGCCTCTTGCGCCTGCCCTGCGGACAATCTCCACATCCGTGGTGCCGCCGTACAACAGGCTGCATTCCGCCTGCTTCATTTCAAAAATACCCGTTCCGTCCGTATAACGCGCTTCTCCGAGCCCGATTGCTTTATTGGTGCATACCATCCGAACCGTATGCGTCCCATAAGAAAGCTCCGGCGTCGTATACAAAAGCTGTCCTAATGCCCTCCGGTCAGAGGCCGTATCGACAGACGCTGTCTTTTCCCCGTCAATATACACATCCATCGTCCCGTGGTTCGGATCTTTTGTCCCTGTAATCCACGCCTGCGTGCCTGTAAAGGTAAAGGAAGCCTCTCCCTGTTTTGTCGCATTAGACCATGCAGAAGTGTTGTTGTTTTCCAGAGTCCAGCTGTCATCCAAATCAAAATCGACAATCGGAATCGAAATCAGATTTCCGGGAATCTTTGGCGCGTCCGTTCCCTCTATTTCAAAACCTTCCGCCGCCTTGAATACCCCCACATTCTGGATCATCGGCGTCGCGTGCGACGAAAGAATATGAATGCGCACAGCCGTACCGCTTACCGGCGCGTGCCTGCAAAGGCGTTTCGCAGAAATGGTCTTTCCTTCACCGAACGGCTCCCAGCTTCCGGTTACGTCCCTGTATTCCACCGAAAACGAAGAAATTGCCTGCCCTTTCTGGATGTATTCTTCAATGGACACCACGTCAAACGTTTTAACGCCGCCCAGGTCTATTTCCAGGCTTCCTGTCGTCTCTCCTTCTGCAGGCGCCCAATATGTATTGTCATAATCCTGGCCCTGGGGAATCGTATCCAGCACATTGCCCGGGCCGTACGCTTTGGCATTTCCCCAGACAGAAGTCGCGGATGCGGTAACGCCCTCTGCTTTTGTCAGATCCTCGTCAAACGTTTCTTTGATATTTTGCCCGAATTCTTTGAAGCGGTTCATCTGCTCCTCGCCGACCGCCCCCGTCTTATTCGGCGACAGGTTCAAAAGCAGCACCGCCCCGTGTCCGACGGTATTAAAATAAATATCCGCAAGCTCCTGTTCCGATTTCACGGTACTGTCCGGCGCGGCATCCCGCCAGAACCAGCCCGGAAGGATACGCACGTCCGCTTCCGGCACAGACCACTGATCCCCGTCCGCAATCCCCTGAATGGCATTGCTTGCCGCCGGATCCGTCGGCATCTGAGATTCATAATTACCGCCCATTGTCACCTTTGCCCACGTTTCGTCCGATGCCTTCCCGGCTTCGTTTCCAATCCAGTGGATACCGCCCGTGCTTCCGAGCTTTGTCCCGTCTTCCAGAACACCCGCCTTGTGCGTTCCGAAAATCTGGCAGCTCGGGTTTTCGCCGCGGATTGCTTCAAAAATCCCTTTCCAGTCATATGTCTGAATATTGCTTGCGCTTCCCTGCGCACCGTCCATCCACCATTCCACAAAACGATCGGAACGCCTGTCCGGATGGTTGTTCCCGTATTTATAGCTTCCGTCTTCCTTTTTCGCAGTACAGATTTCCTTTATTTCGTCCTGATACAGCTCATTGTAATCCGTATACCCAGCAAAATTTTCCCTGTTGTTGTTATCGCCGAAACACCCGTATTTGTCTTCATGAATATCCCATGGGGATAAATAGCAGCCCATGTCCAGGTTGTACTTTGTACAGGCATCCGACAGCTCCTCCAGAATATCGCCGCCATACGGCGTACTGCCAATATCGTAATCGGTCAATGCGCTGTCCCACAGCCCAAATCCGTCATGGTGCTTTACCGTCAGCATAATCCGGCCAAACCCGGCTTCTTTTACCGCCTTCACCAGCCCTTCCGCATCAAATGCCTGTTCCAGCCGAAAAATGTCGGACGGAGCCCTCGTACCGTAACTTTCGCCCCATTCCACATTATTAAACGTATTCGGCCCAAAATGGCAGAATGCCGCAAGCTCCGACTTCATATAATGGAGCTGCTCCTCATTCGGCAGCGCTCCCCAGCTCTCCGGCGCCTGCACCTGCGCGCCGCTCAAATCCTGATCCGAAACCATCCTCTCTTCCGCTTTGACCTGCTGCGGTACTGCAGGCGCGGATACCGCCATAACGGCAGACAAGGCCACAGACAGATACCTTTTCCATTGTTTCATACGTTCTCCTCCTACCCTTTCTTAGTTCACAATTCTTTCCCGAAAGAGGACTGAGCCCGCCAACCGCTCCTTCCGGCCGCAGCCGCGCGCCCAATCTTCCTTCTTCTATATATCATACCTTAAATATTGCCCAAATACAACAGATAAATCAACGTAAACACCAGCCCGACATAAAACAGCAGTAGCCCAAACGACAGGCTTCTCTGTATAATCATATTCGTTTCCAGTATCTTTTCCCGCTGCACCGCCAGTTTATGTTCGAATGAAACCTCACGTTCCGGCGCAGGCTGCTTTAAAAGCTTCCGTTTTAAGATTCGCAGCCTGTCTAACGCCGCCCCCAAAAGATGCGTAAACTCCGTCCCTTCCGGCAGTTCATGCGGTATACTCCGGTCTGCAAACACCGTTTTGCGAAGCAGCAGAATCACCCATTCCGCCAGGCTGTCCAATACCCTGCACACCACCCGCGCCACAAACGGCAGAACCGACAGCAGCGCCGGTCGGTACAAAAGATTTTCCAAATCCAGCCACCCGGGCCAGCGGTCCCGATAAACCGAAACGGCCTTTTGTCCTGCGTCCCGCGCCGTTCCCGCACCCATCGTTAATTTACGCAGCGCCAGATAAAGCAGGATACCGATCGCAATGGAAATCAGCCCGCCCTTTAAATTTGCTGCATGAAAATAAGCAACCGTATGCACCGCGCCTTCCAAATGCATAAACCCCTGACCCAAATCCGCCACGGCGTCGCTTGTCAGATGCGGCAGAAATCCCAAAAGCGGAAGCGCTGCCGCGCTCACTCCAATAGCGGCCGCACTGACCGGGCTTAAATACCGTTTCATCCCGTCAAAGCGCTCCTGCTCTGCCGCATCCTGATTTTCCTCCACAAAAACCGCCACAAAAAGCTTCGTCATATACGCAAGCGTCATACCGCCGCTTACCAGAAAAATCCACTCGGACATCCGTAAAAACCCCGAAAGCTCCCCGGCATGCGCAATCCCCTCCACAATACTCTCATGCAAAAGCGTCTTGCTGATATACCCGTTCCACAGCGGAATACCGGAAATCCCCAAAGCCCCCGCCAGAAAACAGGCTTTCAAAAACGGCTTCTTCCTTCCAAACCCGCGGATTTCATTCAAATTCAGCTTATGCACATTCATCACAACCACACCGGCAATCAGAAACAGCACCAGCTTAATCAGCGAATGGTTCACCATATGCAGGAGCGTCCCACGCACGGCAAGGGCATTTTCCTCTCCCAAAATCCCCTGCATCCCGGTTCCAAGCAAAATAAACCCGATCTGCGACATCGAAGAGCAGGCCAGCGTCCGTTTCAAATCGACCGAGCACACGGCGAGCAGCGCGCCGACAAACATCGTAACCAGACCAATCGAAAACACAAACATACCCCAGCGCGCATCATATAAAAACACATTACAGCCTACCGCCAGCACCCCAAAAATCCCCGCCTTTGTCAAAATACCCGAAAGCAGCGCGCTCGCCGGGGCAGGCGCGACCGGATGCGCCTTCGGAAGCCAGATATGCAGCGGAAACGCGCCCGCCTTCGCCCCAAACCCGACAAACGTACAGCCGCCCGCAATATAAAGCAAACGCTTATCCGCGCAATCCGCCGCAGCAGCCGCAAGCTCCGACAATTCCAGCGTCCCCAGCGCGCGGTACAGCAAAAACAGCCCCATCAAAAGCGTCATTCCCCCGATCACCGCGACCGCCAGATACGTTTCCGCCGCACGCAGCGCCCCGTCCGTCTCCTCCTGCGCAACCCAGACATACGACGTAAACGACATAATCTCAAAGAAAATAAACGTTGTAAACAAATCTGCCGACAAAAAAACCCCCATTGTCGCCGAAAGCGTCACAAGCTGGAAGAAATAATACCGTCCCAGGCGGCGCTCCCGCGCCAGATATTCCCTGGAAAACAAAAGCGTCATCATCCACATAAACGCCGCAATCGTCCCGTATACGCTGCGGAACCCGTCCAGGCAAAACGAAATGCCCAAACCGCAGATCCCCGGAATACGCAGCACGCTTCCCAAACCTTTTGCGGCAAAAACAAGCATCACGGCAAATTCCAGGACGCCCGTCCCCATCGCGAGATAATCCCGGACATCCTTCCACCGGCCATGCCCGGAACAAACCGCCTGCCGATCCGACGCCCAAACCACAAAAGCGCCCGCAACAGGAAAAAGAATCAGGTATAAAAATAATCCTTCCATTTATACTTCCTCCTTGATAAATGAATGTTTTTGTATATTGATAATAGGGGGGGGTGATGAAGATGCCGCCAGGGGAAGGATGGGGCAAGAGGGGACGTCTCCCGGGCTGTGTTCCCTGCCTCAACAATGATATAAACTCAATCATATGCCTTACAGCCCCGTCTTCTACATGAACAGCAACGCTAAACATATGTATTCCACACTTGGTGGGAGATTTATTCCAAATGAGAGAGGCGCAGCCGGCCACGTTGACCGAATTAATGCAGATTAAACTACTAATGTTCAATCTGATGCCGCAAATATCACGCTAAGTGGGGGATGCAAATGAAGGAATGATTTTTCAAACACGCTCCAGCTACAAAAAGCCCAAACACACACACTACAGCACAGCTTTCTATCAAAAAGCAACACAAAAAAGTATGCCAATCCACAGACATTCAACGCATTGCAACAAAATTCAGGGATTCTTAAACTCCCCTGCGCACTCTTTTCTCTGCCAACCAAACAACAAACTCAACCGATCTGCCTCTCAATTCCGTTCCGCATAAACAAAAAACGTCCAACATACACACAACAGCCCAGCTTTCAAAAAAGCCCCCGCCAGCCACGCAAACGTAAGCATGCCAACACCGTAGTCAGCCAGAGGGCAGGGTATGCAGCCGGGGCATTGT
>CAMSEJ010000036.1 GCA_947057405.1 uncultured Roseburia sp. | reverse complement strand
CTGCTGCTGTAAGCTTTCCCCGGAAGGATTTCCCGCCAGAAGGCCCTCGGTAAACGCGGTCACCGGTTCCCAGTAATTGCCGCCGATGCGCTGCGGGCAGGAATATTCGGACTGTTCCAGCAGAGCGGCGATGGCGGGGGAGCTCTGCACTTCGTCGGATGCGGCTGCGTTGATATTCGACGGCCCCTGCCCGCGCATCCGATAGCGCAGCATCTGGTTTTCTTCGCTGCTGATCCATTCCGCCAGCTTTGCGGCCCATTCGGGGTGTTTGGAATAGGCGTTTACCCCGATCAGTTTGTAACCCGAAAACGAGGCCATCTGGATTTGCTGCCCAGCGCAGGTATAGGAGGGCAGCTTTGACGCCCCGAAGCCGCTGCCCCAGGCTTCTTCTACGGCAAGCGCGTTCCATACGCCGTTGACGCCCGCAATGACGGCGCCGTTTTGGATGCCCTCTAAGAAACCTGCGTCGTCGGCGCTTAAAAAGCCCGGATGCCCTGCGATACGCTGCATGGCTTCCCCTACGTCGGTTCCCTTGACGGTTCCGTCCGTGCTGTTCCAGGTGCAGTAGTTGGTAATCCCGTCGTCGTTTAGCCCGACGGCCAGCCCGGTGTTGCCAAACAGGGAATAGACATACCAGCCGGAAGACCATTCCATGGAGACTTTTTTGTTCTGTGCGGCGGCAATGTCGAGCATCCGGTCAAAGGAGAGGATGTCTTCGTCCGTAAAATACTGTTTGTTGTAATACAAAAAGTAGCCGTTATCCGCCGTCAGCGGAAGGGCATAAAGGGTGTCGTTGACGGACGCCGCGAGGACGGCTTCCGGCAGGTTTGCATCCCGGACGGCCTGATCGTCTGCAATCGGTTCCAACGCGCCGGCGGCAACGAGTGTGTTTAATTGATCGTCCGCAAACGCAAATACGTCGGCTCCGTTTGTCAAATCCGCCATCAGGGCGTTGGTGCAGGTGCTTTCGCTCTGCGGTTCATAGGTAATCTGAAAATCCGCCTGTCCGCCGTATTGTGCCAGGAAGCCGTCAATGATTTCGGTAAGGAGCGCTTCGTCCTCTTCGCCGCCCCAGACTCTTAAAACGACCGGATCGGAAGCGGAAGAGGGGGCTTTTGTATCGGAAGATGGGATATCGTTCTTGCATCCGCTTAAGGTAAGGGCAAATAAAAGCGCCATATTCGCCTGAATCAGTTTCTTTTTCATCGCTTGTTTTCTCCGTTTTTTTGTGTAATATTTCGCTTATAAGCATATCATGTATCAGCGGGTTTTGCAATTGGGTTTGAAGGCGTCTTTCATACAATTGTTTTGACTTTGGGCGGTAACAATGATACAATGGCGACAGAGTTTGTTGATTGTTGTTTTAGCGTGTGTTTGGAATAAAGGTTATATCAGAAATGTTGAAAACAAAACGGAATCGAATCAACGCAGGAAAGGCGTTTATCCTGCCTATCTTATTGGTTTTTTTTATTCTGGGCAGCTTTGTGTTTCATATTGCCTCGAGAATATCGGAAGAAATGTCACAGTCAGCTATCGGTAATTTAAGCGAGAGCCTCAACCTGATTACAGGCATGGTAGAAGCGCTGTATCAGAGGGAGGCGGAATACCAGATGCTGATCGCAGAGGAACTTGCGCTTGCGGATCATCCCGAAGCGTATCTTAACTCCTACCACAGCAGCAGTACAATTAAAAAATTTTCGCTGGTTTATGCCGGCGAAACCGAAGGGATTTCCAATACGGGGGAAGTGTTTGATGCGGACGAACTGGATTTTTCCGGAGGCTGTACCGTAGAAGGGCTTTTGGTTTCCGAAGCTTATGTCAACAGTATGGGAACCTGGGCCTATACGATGGTCTGCCCGGTAAAGCGGGACGGCAGGGAAATTGCTTCGCTTTATGTGGAATATATTTTTGATTCTTTTGACAAGGTGCTTCCGGATAAGCTTTACAATAAAAGCGCCACGCTTTATTTTATGGATTCAAAGAGCGAGAGGTTTGTGCTAAAGCCCAAGGGAATCGGCGACCGTGTGGCGGTAGACGCCAATCTGGAGAGTTTTTACCGCGCCAACGATATTTCGGAGCCGGATATTCAGAAAGAAATCGAAAAAGGCATAAAGAGCGGCGGCAATGTTATGTTTTACCATGAGATTCAGAAAAAAGAATCCCTGATTTATATGTGGGGCCTGAACGGCGGTTCCGTGTACCTGATTGGATATGTCCCCGTGGAGGCGATCCAGCGGGAGGGCAGTGCGGTAAACCAGAATATGTTCATTGTGGTTGTTGTGATGCTGGCGGCGTTTTTTATTTGCTGTACGTTATATTTTATCTATGAAAAGCAGCAGGAAAAGCTTCGCCTGGAACGGGAGCTGGAACGCGAGACGCACAATCAGCAGCTTGCCGAGGCGCTGCAGGCAGCGCAGGCCGCCAACAGCTCCAAGACGATGTTCCTTTCCAATATGTCGCACGATATCCGGACGCCGATGAACGCTATTTTAGGGTTTGCCACACTGCTTCAAAAGGATGCGGATAACCCGGTGAAGGTGCGGGAATATACAAAGAAGGTGGCGGCTTCCGGTCGGCATCTGTTAAGCCTGATAAACGACGTGTTAGACGTTTCCAAGATTGAAAGCGGCAAGGCGGCGCTGACGATCGGGGAATTTACGCTCAACAACATGGTGCTTTCCGTGGATACGATTATCCGTTCGGCGGCAAAGGAACGAGGGCAGTCATTTGACGTTTCGGTTACGGGCGTGCGCCATGAACGCCTGATTGGCGATGAAACCCGGCTGAACCAGATTTTAATCAACCTGCTTTCCAATTCCGTAAAATATACGCCCGAGGGCGGCTCTATCTGGCTGCGTATTATCGGGCTGCCGCAGCGCTCCGCTCAGTATGAGCATATCCGGATTGAGGTGGAAGACAATGGATTTGGCATGACGCCGGAATACCTGAACGTGATTTTTGACGCGTTTACCCGGGCGGAAAACAGCACCACCAACAAGGTGCAGGGAACCGGGCTTGGCATGGCGATTACCAAAAATATCGTAGAACTGATGGGCGGGACGATTGAGGTTGCAAGCGAGGTGGGAAAGGGAAGCATTTTTACCGTGGAACTGGAACTGCGCATTGCAGGGCAGGAAGAAAACGAGCATTTCTGGGAAGAAAACGGAATTGACAGGATTCTGGTAGCGGACGACGACGCGGACGCCTGTAAAAATATCTGTGATTTGATGGCGGATACGACGGTTGCGGTAGACGTTGCATACAGCGGCAGGCAGGCGGTAGACGCTGTTTTGGACGCCGATGCGAAAGGAATCGTTTACCAGATGGTTTTGCTGGACTGGAAAATGCCGGAAATGGACGGCGTGGAAACCGCAAGGCGTCTTCGCGCGGCAGAAAAAAATCATGTTCCGATTGTGCTGCTGACGGCGTGCGACTGGGAAGGCATTGAGGAACAGGCGTTTGAGGCGGGAATTGATACGTTTCTTGCCAAGCCGTTTTTTGTCTCCACGTTAAAAGAAAAGGTGCTGGAACTGCGGCAGGGACAAAGCGGTACGGCGCAGGCGGATTTGCCGCAGGCAGATTTGGGAGGCTGTCATTTCCTGGTGGCGGAGGACAATGAAATCAACGCGGAGATTTTGCAGGAGCTGCTGCTTATGGAAGGGGCGACCTGTGAGGTGGCCGTCAACGGCAGTCAGGCGGTAAAGCGTTTTGCAGAGTCAAAGCAGGGAGAATTTGACGCTGTTTTGATGGATGTGCAGATGCCGGTTTTAAACGGCTATGAAGCGACGAAGCAGATTCGTTCGCTTGCGCGCGCGGATGCGCAGACCATCCCGATTATCGCAATGACGGCAAACGCGTTTGCCGAGGATGTTAAGGACGCAATCCATGCGGGCATGAACGCCCATGTTTCAAAACCGGTGGATATGGAGGCGCTCAAAGAAACCATTCACCGTTTTGTCAGAAAGCAGGAGGAATAATAATGGGAAATTGGAAAAAAAAGGGATTGTTTGCTGTGGCGGCGCTTCTTTTGACGGGGCTTTGCGCCTGCGGGAAGGCGAAGGAGCCGGGCGTCAATCTGGTTTCAGACGATACCGGGGAAGAAAAGACCGTAAATTTGTACGCGGCTATGGGCAAATCCAGCGCAGATGCGGATAACGCTTCCATGACGGCGCAGGAAATGGCCGTGAAGCTGGTGGAAGAGCGGCTTGGCGTAACGATTGAATACAGAAGCTATCTGGCGGAGGATTACAAGGATAAAACATATGACGACGTCGCTATGGAACGGGTGCACAGCAACATGGACGATTTTTACCTGTTAAACCCGGATGTGATCCAGCGTCTGGGATCGGAAGGGGAACTGGCGGATTTGTCCGGGCTTAAGAATGCGGAGAATTTAAGGGAAGTTGTAATAACGGCGAATACGGTAGACGGAAAGCTGGTTGCAATCCCGCAGGAGGTTGTGGCTTACGGCTTGTTTGTCAATGAGGATCTGTTTCAAAAATATAAGTTAAAGATGCCGGAGACGCCGGAGGATCTGCTGGAGTGCTGCCGGGTATTGAAAGAAAACGGCTTTGAGACGCCAATCGGGGCAAACCGCTGGTGGCTGGAGAATTTTGTATTTGCGCAGGCCTATGCGGATTTGTACAACGGGGGCGATACGCAGGCGCAGATTGATGCGCTCAACAGCGGGGAAGCCAAATACAGCGACTATATGCGCCCGGGCTTTGAGTTTTTGCAGAAGCTGATCGATCTGGGGTATATTGACGCCAAAAAGGCGTATACGTATGAAGCAATCGACGGAGAAGGCCCTGATTTTCTGGCGCAGAAAACGCCGATTGTCATGGCGTACTGGAGCGCCGCGAACGTCGACACGGCCTACGGCGCGCCGGATTTTAAGTTAAAAGTCATCGGCTTTCCGAGCAGCCGCGGCCAGATGCCGGTCGTATCTATGACCGGGTATGGGGTCGGCGCAAAGGCGGAGCATTTGGAGGATGCGCTGGATGTGATGGATGTGCTGGTTTCGGACGAGGGGCTTAGGGTGTACGCAGAGAAAAACAACGTGATTTCCCCGTCCAAAAACGTGGAAGTGGAATGCAAAGACGCCCTAAAGCCTTTGAATGACAAGGTGAATGAAGGCATATATGTGCTGGGCTCAAACGCCGGTATGAAAGTGGAGCAGTGGGGAAATACCTGCCTGATTGTCCGGAATCTGTTAAACGGGGCCACCGTGGAGGAATGTCTGGCAGAGTTTGACCGCCTGCAGGAGGAATCTTTACAGTAAAAGCTTGTAATTGCCCCGGCATTTGATGTATAATGTCCCGTGGATAAAAATGACAACTCGGATCTGAATACCGATCATGACGCAATACAGATGATGAGGATAAGGCTATGGGAATAACTATGATATTATCGCTTTTAAGCGGTATCGCGCTGTTTTTGTTTGGAATGTCCCTGATGGGGGACGGATTGAAGCGGGTTGCAGGCAATAAACTGGAACTGATTCTTTACCGGCTGACCAATACCCCGGTGAAGGGCGTATTGCTCGGAGCGGGCGTTACGGCCATTATCCAGTCTTCTTCCGCAACTACGGTAATGGTCGTAGGGTTTGTAAACTCCGGTATGATGAAGGTTTCCCAGGCGATTGGCATTATAATGGGGGCGAACATCGGGACGAGTATCACCGGATGGATTCTGTGCCTTTCTTATGTGGAAGGCTCGGGCGGGATTGCGCAGCTTTTGTCTACGGTTACGATATCCGCGATTGTGGCAATCATAGGTATTATTTTTAAAATGTTTGTAAAAAAGCAGGTCTATCATGAAGTGGGCGATATCATGCTGGGCTTTTCCATCCTGATGGTGGGGATGCAGAATATGAGCGGGGCGGTGGCGCCGCTTCGGGAGAGCGAGCGGTTTGTAAACGCGCTGACGATGTTTTCAAACCCTCTGGCCGGGATTTTGGCCGGGATTTTGTTTACGGCGGTTTTACAGAGCGCGTCTGCTTCCGTGGGGATTTTACAGGCGCTTTCGGTTACGGGGACGATTAATTTTGCAACGGCGCTGCCGATTACGATGGGGATTGGCGTCGGGGCTTCCTGCCCGGTGCTGCTTTCTTCGATTGGGACGAATAAGAACGGGAAACGGACGGCGCTTGTGTACCTGTTAAACGATTTGTTCGGCATGGTAGTCTGGTCGGTTGTTTTTTATACCGTACATGCGGTGGTGCGTTTTGATTTTATGGAAATGACGGTGGGGCCTGTGGCGATTGCCACGATCAATACGGTATTTCGGATGGCGACGACGCTGGTGCTGCTGCCCTGGATTAAATGGATTGAGCGTCTGGTATTCTGGCTGGTGAAGGATGCAGGGGAAGACAGTGAGGAACTTGCGGATTTTGAACTGCTGGAAGAACGGTTTCTGGCATATCCGGCGATTGCCATCAACCAGAGCCATAAGGCAATGAACGGAATGGCAAAGAATGCAAGGAAAAACATTGAGCGCGCGTTTCTTTTGATGGAGCATTATTCCCAGGACAAATTTCAGGAGATTCTGGAAAAAGAAAACCTGATTGACAAATACGAGGACCGTCTGGGCACATATCTGATGCAGCTTACCGGAACAGCGATGAATGTAAACCAGACGAAGCAGGTGTCGAAGTTTTTACATACGTTAAGCGATTTTGAACGCCTTGGCGACCATGCGGAGAATATTGCAAGGGTGGCGAAGGAATTATACGAAAAGGATATGGAATTTTCCGAACGGGCGCGGTACGAGCTGGATGTATTACAGAGCGCGGTGCAGGAAATCCTGGATCTGACGGTGGACGCTTTTTATGAGGACGATCTGGAGTCCGCGGTAAAAGTGGAGCCTTTGCGCAATGTGATCAGTATTCTGTGCGACGAACTTAAGGGCAAGCATATTACAAGGCTGCGCACCGGCAAATGCAAGCTAAAACAGAGTTTTGCGTTTAACGATCTGCTGAATAATTTTGAGCGCGTCGCCGCCCACTGCTCGAATATCGCGGTGGCTATGATTGAACTGGAAGCGGAGGATTTCGGGACGCACGCGTACCTTCGCAATGTAAAGGGAGTGAAAAACGCGGGCTACAACCGGCAGTTTGAAGTTTATGAAAAAAAATACGACATCAGCAAATTTAAGAAAAGTAAGAAAAAGTGAGAGGCTTGTTTTGGCCTCTCTTTCTTTGGAGGAGTTAGGGCGGCTTGCGGAGGGAAGCGGGGATTTGGTTATGGAATCCGTGCTTTCGGAAACCGTTTTGGAAGCGGCGCGCTATAAGGCGTTTTGTATGAAGGAAGCGCCGGGGGAGGTGCACGACTGGTTTACGTACTGGCTGATTGCAGAACATGAGGGAGCGCGCGGGATCGGCCTGATCGGGAGCAAGGGGCTGCCGGATAGGGACGGGTTTGTGGAGGTTTCGTATGCTATCGCACAGGAACGGCGCGGGCGCGGGTATCTTAAGGAGGCTCTGACAGAGTTTTTGGACTGGCTGTTTGAATGCGAGTTTTGTATGGGGGCGGAGCTCTATATCCGGGAGGAAAATACCGCTTCGCGCAGGGCGGCGGAGGCGTGCGGGTTTTCGTGCGAAGGGGAGTATAAGGGGTATTTAAAGTACCGGTATGTGTTTTAAGCGGGTTTCCATAAAAAAAATGCAGAATCCTGTCGTATGGTATTGAGAATCGTTTCACAATGTTATAAAATAGAATCACCATATAGAAAAAGGAGAGAACGGTATGTATGCTGATGAGAATGTAATCAAAATTAAGCATGAGGTTTTGTATGAAGTGGCAAAAGCTGCTCTGGAGGGTAATCTGGAAGAAAAGCGGGATCATATCCCCAACAAGCTGATTCCCGGGCCCAACCCGCAGTTCCGCTGCTGTATTTATAAGGAAAGGGAAATTATCCGCCAGAGGATTCGCCTTGCAGAAGGCAAAGCGCCGGGACCGGTAGACGACGGCAATATTCTGCAGGTGATCCATTCTGCCTGTGAGGACTGCCCGATTTCCCGTTATGTTGTAACGGACAACTGCCAGAATTGTATTGGCAAGGCATGTATCAATGCATGTCATTTTGATGCGATCTCCATTGGGAACCATCGCTCCCATATCGATCCGTCGAAGTGTAAGGAATGCGGCAAATGCGCAAAAGCCTGCCCGTATCATGCGATTGCGGATTTGAAGCGTCCCTGCAAATACAGCTGCCCGGTCAATGCCATTACCAATGACGAGCATGGGATCTCCGTAATCGACGAGAAGAAGTGCATTCGCTGCGGCCTTTGCATACATAAGTGCCCGTTCGGCGCAATCGGGTCAAAGACGTTTATCGTGGATGTGATTGAGGCGCTTAAGTCGGGCAAGCCGGTATATGCGATTTTGGCTCCGGCAACAGAGGGACAGTTCGGGACGGACATTACGATGCAGAGCTGGCGCAATGCGGCGAAGCTGATCGGGTTCCGGGATCTTGTGGAAGCCGGGCTCGGCGGCGATATGACGACGCAGGCAGAGGGTGACGAGTGGTATGAGGCATACAAGGAGGGCAGGAAGAAGACGACCTCCTGCTGTCCGGGATTTGTGAATATGATCCGGAAGCATTATCCGGCGCTTGAGGAGCTGATTTCAACGGCGGTTTCGCCGATGTGTGCGGTTTCCCGTATGATTAAGGCCAAGGAACCGGATGCTATAACCGTATTTATCGGGCCGTGCATCGCCAAGAAGTCGGAGGCGAAGGAGCATAAGATCGAAGGAAACGTGGATTTTGTGCTGACTTACAGTGAGGTGCGTGCAATTATGAAGGCAAAAGGCGTAGAGCTGCAGCCGTCTGATAACGATTATCAGGAATCCTCTACGTTTGGAAAACGCTTCGGCAATTCGGGCGGCGTGACGGCGGCTGTTTTGGAATATATGAAAGAGAAAGATTATGAATGCGATCCGAAGGTTTGCAAGGCAAACGGATCGGCGGAATGCAAGAAGGCGCTGCTGCTGCTTAAGGCGGGCAAGCTGCCGGAGGACTTCATTGAAGGAATGGCATGTGTCGGCGGATGCGTCGGCGGGCCGAGCGCTTATCGGGATCAGGTTTCGGCAAAGAAGGATCGCGATGCATTGATTGGGAATGCGGATGCGCGTACCATTGTCGGGAATCTGGATCAGTATGCGATGGATTCATTTTCAATGCACCGGGTGGAGCATTCGTAAATAGTACAAGAGGAAGGGCCGGGGCGCCGCATTTGCGGTTGTCCCGGCTTTTCTGCTATTTTGCTGTATTGGCTGAGAACCATTACTATGATAGGGCAAATTGCTGAAAAGAGATTGAATCATTGGTGTGCATGTGGTATAATTTTACTGTATACCCAAATATGGGATACAAAAATAATCTAATAGGAGGAAAGTGATGAAAAACAAAAAGAACGCACGGCTGCTTTGCATGATGCTGACAGCGGCAATGCTCATGCAGCCAATGAACGTGTCTGCAGCGGGACTGATGCCGGGAGGGGAGGATACCTGGCAGGAGAGCCAGGATGTATCTGCGGAAGGTGAACGCCAGGAAACGGCATTAACGGACGCGGCGGAGCCGGTTTTAGCGGCAGAAGACGCGGAGATTTCCCGGCAGGCAGAAGCGGCTGCGCCCGTGCTGCAAAGCGGCGCGGCGGTGATTCCGGCAGGCAGTGACGAGAATGCCGTAAAGCTGATTCTGGCACAGGCGCTGATTAGCAACAGCGATCAGTTTTCAGAGGAAGAATTGCTGGGACTGGAGTGGGAGTATTACTGTGAAGGGAAAACGAAAATAGGTACCTGGGGCAATAAAAGCTGGGGGGGCTATTACTGGTTTCCAGACCGAAACCGGGAAAGTGATTAAAACAAATTATGAACACCCGGCGCTTGTGGATAACGGAAACGGAAATTATCAGATCCGTCTTGCCGGCACAGCTCAGGAAGTTACCCTAGAAAAGAAAGACAGGCTGGATTCCTCTATTGTGCTCAACGAGGGTGTTTCGGTGAGCCTGCCTTACACAGAGGACAGTACGATTGATTATGCGCAGCTTGAGGCAAAGGTGTTTGAAGCGGTTGTTGCGGAGACGACACCGGGATTGACGCTTGCAGATGTAGCGGTTGAATATTATGCTACCGCCAAATCGGGCAGCGTAGGCGGGTTAGGTAAAAACTGGGCGCCGATCCAGGGCGGTAAAATATCTGGTCTGGAGTACCCGGGCATGTCTGCCGGAGAAAATCAGAAAATCCGTTTCGTATGGAACGGCGACAGCACACATGCCGGATTTTCTGCCGAAACGACAGTGACCGTTACGGACCGCGAAGAAGCGCCTTATGTGAAAAACGATCCGATTGGCAGCGCGAAATTACCGATCAGGGAAGATTTGAGCGTAGATTACGACGCTATGGAAGATGTGATTTTCAGCGCCGTTGTAGCGGAGTCGGAAGTAATTACCGCTGATAATGTGACCATCGAGTACTATGCGACGGCAAAATCCGGCAGCGTAGGAGGGTTAGGCAAAAACTGGGCGCCGATTCAGGGCGGTAAAGTATCCGGCCTTGATTACCCGGGCATTCCGGCAGGCGTACAGAAGATCCGTATTTCATGGCCGGGCAGCCAGGTATATGCGCCGACGGTAATTGAAGCGGACGTAGAGGTAAAGGATCGGGAGCAGGTACAGTTTATTTTAAACGAAGCTCCGTATGAGACAGGCATTGTATTTACGGCGGATCAGGGCTACGATTATGCGGCTACCGCCCGTGCGATTTATGATACGGTAGTGGCTTCGGTCAGCCAGGAAGTGGCTTATGAAGACATCCGGGTAGAGTACAACACAGATTTAACAGGCGTTACAAACAGCTACAAGCCGCTGGATGAGAAGGATTTGACCGGTCTTGTAAAATTTAAAGACGGGAAATGGAAAATCCGTATTTCCTGCAGCGATACGGTAGCATACCGCGGCAATTCCGTTACGGTAGAAGTAACGGTAAGCGACAACCGGATTGCAAGCGCAGTAGCAGTAAAGGAAGGCGCTTCCTTTACTTACAATATGGATATGGCCGTTATGAAACAGGCGATTTTTGACAATGTAATCGACTGGGAAAATTCCGAACTGCCGGCAAAAGAGACGCTTAGCATGGATGATTTTGAAATCCTCTACAAAGCGCAGATCGACGTTTTGGACAGCAGCTTTGATGCCGGCAAGTTAGGCGGATTGCTGGACAAAATCCCGGGGCTTGAGGGAATCGGCGGAAGCATTGACAATATTGCAGGCAGCTTAAACGACAGCACGAAACGCTGGATGCCGATCGAAGGCGGCACATATCTTGGTATTCCTTATGCGGCAATGGGCGCAGGGAAGCATCAGGTACAGATTTCCTATAAGGGAAATGCCGAATACCGTCCGTCTGACGGAGCCGAAGCAGCGGTTACCGTGAAAAAGGCAAATGTAAAGGTAAGCGTAAAATCGACGAATATCTATGCGGATCAGACGCTGCCGAAGAACTTTATTACGACAAACCCGGCCGACAAATTTGATTTCTATACCATTTATGCCGGCGCAACCAGCAATGTAAACTTAGGGCTGTATCTGGATCTTCCGGAGAAATTCAGCAATAACAAGCTGATGGGAATTATCGATCCGATTGTCGAGAAAACTACAGGCAAAAGCTTCAGCAAAATGCTGCAGGACGGTGTTACATTAGGAGAACTGCGCAAGATGTTTGACAGCACGGAGCTGCTGGAGCTTTTAGACAAAGTAGGTGTGGATACCGGTGCGTTCGGCCAGATTATAAAGGTTTTGAATAAGCTGCCGTCGGTTACAGACAGCGTGCGCATCGGATTTGGCAAGCCGAACCGTGCAGGGCTT
>CAMSEJ010000035.1 GCA_947057405.1 uncultured Roseburia sp. | reverse complement strand
GATCATGCCATGTGACTGGAGTTCAGACGTGTGCTCTTCCGATCTTTTTAATTTGTCCTGCAGGGTAATGAGATCGATTGTCCCCCCTGCGTTATAAAGCTCTGTCATTGCTACAAACAGCATTCCATACTGCCGGTAATAAAAATCCTCCTGGGACAGCATTTCCATTGCCGTCACAATCGCATCCTTATCCATGATCATGGAACCTATCACAGACTGCTCAGCCTCCTGGCTGTTTGGCATCATCCTTTTTATCAAGGCTTCTTCCATGAAACACACTCCTTCTTATGGTTTATCTGCTTTTTTATTCCGCATTGACCTGCACTCTTAAAATCCCGGTCACCTTTGGATGGAGCCGGACCTGCACCTCATGCACGCCAAGGGTCTTGATCGCTTCATCCAGCTGCATTTTTTTCTTATCCAGCTCCAGATTCAGCTGATCTTTGGCCGCTGCGGATATCTCCTTGGTTGAAACGGAGCCGAACGCCCTGCCGTCCTTGCCCGTTTTTATCTTTACTTCTACTTTCATTCCTTCCATCTGTTTTGCCAGGCTTTTAGCCGCTTCCAGATTCTCTTCCTCAACTTTTTCCTGGTGCTTGTTACGCAGCTTTAAGTCGTTTAAATTTTTATTTGTCGCTTCAAGCGCCAGCTTTTTGGCAAACAGTACGTTTCTGGCATAGGAATCACTGGTATTGACGATTTCACCTTTTTTGCCCAGCGACTTTACGTCTTCCAATAAAATTACTTTCATATCTCGATCGCTCCTTCTTCTAACATTTTGTCAATGGTATCCTGCAGGATACGCTTTGCTTCCGGCAGCGTATAGCCCGCAAGCTGTGCGCCCGCCACATTTAAATGGCCGCCGCCACCGAGCCGTTCCATAATAATCTGTACATTTATTTCATCAATGGACCTGGAACTGATAAATATTTTCCCCTTGTATTCCGTCAATACGAAGGACGCCTTAATGCCGATAATGTTCAGAAGCTCATCTGCCGCCTGCGCGCCCACAATCGTCGGGCTTTCCATTTTGCTTGGGCAGACCGAAATTGCAAAGGAACCTTTGTATACCTCTGCATGGCGAACCACCTCGGCTCTTGCTTTGTATGCGCTCATATCGTTGCGCAAAAGCTTTCTGACCCGGGTCACTTCCGCACCGCATCGGCGCAGATAAGCAGCCGCTTCAAAGGTACGCACACCGGTCTTGGTCATAAAGTTATTCGTATCAATTAAAATCCCCGCATAAATACTGTCGGCTTCGCTTGGCTCTAACTTGATATTTTCTTTAAAATACTGCAGAACCTCCGCAATCATCTCACAGGTAGAAGAAGCATAAGGTTCGATATAAGATAAAATCGGGTTCTGGATGATCTCGTTGCCCTGCCTGTGGTGGTCAAATACCACAACCGCATTGCCGCGCTCTAAAAGCTGCGGACATTCCGTATAATTCGGACGGTTGGTATCCACAACCATTACAAGCGTATTGCGGTTGATGATTTCCATAGCCCGCTCGCTGTTAATAAACAAATCCTCCGGATATCCGTGCTCCGGAGAAAAACATTCTTTTAACGGGCGCAGAGAAGTCGTAACTTCATTCAGTACAATCTGTGCTTTCTTGTTCAGCACCTTTGCCGCACAGTAAACCCCGATTGCCGCACCGAACGAATCCACGTCGCTGATATTGTGACCCATAATAATCACGTTTTCACGGCTTTCCAGTGTCTCCCGCAGCGCGTGCGCTTTGATCCTTGCCTTCACGCGTGTATTTTTCTCAACAGTTTTCGCCTTCCCGCCGTAATAGGAAATCTGTTCGCCTTCCCGCACAACCACCTGGTCGCCGCCGCGTCCAAGCGCCAGATCGATTGCCATACGCGAATAATCATAATTGGTATTATAATTATCCTCTTCCATGTCAATCCCGATGCCGATGCTTAATGTTACTGCCATTTCGTTCCCGACTCTGACACCTTTCACCTCTTCGATCAGGTTAAACTTTTCTTCTTTTAATTTATCCAGATATTTGTACTTGAAAACGACAAAATACTTGTCTTTTTCTGTTTTGCGCACCAGGGCGTCTACCCTTGAAAAGTAATTATTGACCTTGCGATCAATCAGCGCGGTAAGCAGGGAACGCTTCACATCCTCAATGCTGTCAAGCGCTTCCTCATAATTGTCAATATAAACCAGACCGGCCACCAGCTTCTGATCCTGATTCTCCTTGATATACCGGTACAAACCGGTTTCGTCAAACAGATACACCGCAATCACATACTGCTGGTTCTTCTCTATTTCTATGAGATTGTGTTCTCCTTCCAGAATATCCGCATCTAAAAACACACGGTCGAGTTTCAGCCGGTACACCTGATTGCCCAGATTAATCTGAAAATCCGTATCCTCCCCGATATCCAAAAACCGATCCTTTGACACGCCGGGGAACAGGCTGAACACAGACCTGTGGTAGTTTCTCTCCTTACCGGTTGCTTTTGCAAACTGCTGATTCATCCAGATGATTTTGGCATTCATATCCAAAATGGCATAAGGAACTTCAAAATCTTCCAAAAGACGCTTCTGGACGCTTGCATACTGAGCCGCCAACCCCACCATATCCTTTGTCTTAATCGGATTTTTCCGGGAAGCAAAGGTAAATGCACATACAAAATAGATAACAATCAGAATTGTGCAAAATGCGCCTGTCTTGCTGTCCAGCATATAGATCGGGATATCGGCAAGCATCAGTAAAGCAATGACCCATACCTGTAAATCAGGGTATCCGCGCGGTTTGTTATTTGATTTTGCGTTTTCTTCCATATCTCCTCCGCCTGTACATCTTTCTACACCATTTTGACATTATAGCATTTTTCACCGCAAAGATAAAGAGGGTATCGGGAAAAAGCGCCGAAGGGACACGTTATAAATGAAGAACCCGTTCCTTAATTTCCTGCGTCCTTCCCTGGTTCCAGTACTGTGTCCCGATGTATCCGCAGGTACGCCTTGCCACGCTCATGGTACTTTGATCCCGGTTCCTGCAGTTCGGGCATTCCCACACCAGCTTGCCGTGTTCGTCGGTAATAATCGCTATTTCGCCGTTATACCCGCATTTGCTGCAGTAATCACTCTTTGTATTTAATTCGGCATACATAATATGATCGTAAATATGCTGCATCACAGCCAGAACTGCCGATATATTATCCTTCATATCCGGCACCTCCACGTAACTGATCGCGCCGCCCGGGGAAAGGGGCTGAAACTGCGCTTCAAACTGCAGCTTTTCAAACGCGTCAATTTCCTCCGTTACATGCACATGATAGGAATTGGTAATATAATTTTTATCCGTTACTCCCGGAATTATCCCAAAACGCTTCTGCAAGCATTTTGCAAACTTGTATGTCGTTGACTCCAGCGGCGTACCGTATACGGAAAAATCAATCCGGTCGGCTTCCTTCCATTTTGCGCACGCATCGTTTAAATGCTGCATGACCTCCAGCGCAAAAGAGGTCGCAGACGGATCGGTATGGCTCTTCCCCGTCATATAATACACGCACTCATAAAGCCCTGCATAGCCAAGCGAAATAGTAGAATAGCCGTTCATCAAAAGCCGGTCGATGGTTTCGCCCTGTTTTAAACGCGCCAGCGCCCCGTGCTGCCATAAAATGGGAGCAATGTCAGACTTTGTACCCATCAGACGGTTATGCCTTGCCAAAAGCGCCCGGTAACAAAGCTCCAGACGCTCGTCAAAAATCTTCCAGAACCGATCAAAATCACCCTCGGACGAACAGGCAATATCCACCAGATTCACGGTACAGACGCCCTGATTAAACCTGCCGTAAAACTGAAACGCATCCTGATCGTTTTTGTATACGGTTAAAAAAGAACGGCAGCCCATACAGGTATAGACATTGCCCTGTTTCAGCCTGCGCATAATTTTAGCCGAAATATAATCGGGCACCATGCGCTTAGCGGTACTTTCCGCGGCAAGGCAGGTCAGATCCCAGTAAGGAGAACCCTCTGTAATATTATCTTCATCCAATACATAGATTAACTTCGGAAAAGCCGGCGTAATGTAAATGCCCGCTTCGTTTTTTACGCCCAGAATCCGCTGATTTAAGACGGAACGGATTACCATGGCCAGATCGTCGCGTTCCTGCCCCTCCTGCGCTTCGTCCAGATACAGAAAAAGCGTAATAAACGGAGCCTGTCCGTTCGTCGTCATCAAAGTTACCACCTGGTACTGAATCGTCTGGACGCCCTTATCAATGTCCTTTTTCACGCGCTCTTCCGCGACACGATTCATCTGATCCTGACTGGCCCTGATATTTGCCGCTTCAAACTCTTCCCGGACTTCCCGGCGGAATTTGCTCCGGGACGCAGCGACAAATTTCGACAGATGGTAGGCGCTGATTGACTGCCCGCCGTACTGGCTGGAAGCCACCTGGGCAATAATCTGGGAAGAAACGGTGCAGGCAACCGAAAATGAATTGGGCCTGTCTATTTTTGTTTCACTGATCATCGTTCCGTTCTGGAGCATGTCATCCAGATTCACCAGACAGCAGTTGTGAATATGCTGCGCAAAATAATCCGCATCATGAAAATGAATCAGTCCGTTCTCGTGGGCATCCCATACTTCCTTCGGAAGAAGAAACCGCCTGGTAATATCCTTGCTGACCTCCCCTGCCATATAATCCCGCTGGGTTGAAGCCAAAAGAGGGTTTTTATTGGAATTTTCCTGCTTGGCTTCCTCGTTCTGGCTCTCAATAATCGTCATAATCTGCCTGTCCGTCGTATTGGACTGGCGGACAAGCTGGCGTTTGTAACGATATGTGATATATACCCTCGCAACCTGAAACGCCCGCTCCTGCATAATCTGATTCTCTACGGCATCCTGGATTTCTTCGACACTCATTGCGCGGATCGCCTGCCGGCAGATTGCTTCCACATTTTTTGCTATGTTCTGAATCTGCCCGATTGAAAGACGATCCGGAATCACCACTTCTTTATTGGCTTTGTTGACGGCAGAGATAATTTTGGTAATGTCAAATTCCACTTCTTCCCCGCTGCGCTTGATAATTTTCATAGTAATGGCCCCCAATGCAAATGCAATTTACGGGTATTGTATCATGGTTCGGCCGAATATGGCAACCGGTAATTATGCCGGATTCGATTCGTCCGATGAATGCCTTTCCCTGCCCATTACCGAAATTTGCCTTCCGCCGCCATCTCATACAGATTATTCCCGTCCCGATCAATCACCACAATAGCAGGAAAATCCTTCACTTCAATTTTAAGCACAGCCTCCGCTCCCAAATCACCGTAGCAGACCAGTTCGGATTTTACAATACATTTTGACAGCAAAGCCCCCGCTCCGCCGACCGCCGCCAGGTATACGGCCCGATTGCGAACAATCGCATCTACCACCTCTTTTGTCCGCTTCCCTTTTCCAATCATCGCCTTCTGCCCCAAATCAAGCAGCGTCGGTGCATATTTGTCCATTCTGCTTGCCGTCGTAGGCCCCGCAGAACCAATCGGCCTGCCCTCGCGTGCGGGGGACGGCCCCATATAATAAATCGTAGCATCCGCAATGTCAATCGGAAGCCCCTCTCCCCGCCCCAAAGCCTCAAGCATCCTATTATGGGCGGCATCGCGGGCAACATACATCGAACCCGTAATCAAAACATAATCCCCGAACGTTAACTTCTCCGTAACTTCCTCTGTAATCGGCGTAGTGATATATTTCTCCATCAAATCCTCCTCCTTCCTTTCCGGCACAGTAAAACACACCTTCTAAATCACCCTTACCGCATGCCGGTTCACATGACAGCAAATATTCACCGCTACCGGAAGCCCTGCAATATGCGTCGGATACGTATTCACATTCACCGCCAGGGCGCTGACCGAGCCCCCGAGCCCGCCCGGCCCGATTCCAAGCGCGTTTACCCGCTCAAGCAGCTCGTTCTCCAGCTCACACACATAAGGAATCTCTGAACGCTCGCCGACATCCCTGGTCAGAGCCTTCTTCGCAAGAATTGCGGCCTTCTCAAAATCCCCGCCGATCCCGACGCCAACCACCATAGGCGGACAGGCATTCGGGCCGGCATCCGCAACCGCCGTCAATACCGCATGCTTCACTCCCTCCATTCCGTCCGAGGGCTTTAACATAAAAATCCGGCTCATATTCTCACTTCCGAATCCCTTTGGGGCAAACGTAATCTTTACCCGATCGCCCGGTACAATTGAATAATGAATCACCGCAGGCGTATTATCGTTCGTATTTTCACGCAGAATCGGATCCCTTACAACCGACTTTCTCAAATACCCCTCGGTATATCCCCTGCGCACGCCTTCGTTCACCGCATCCTCCAGGCTTTCTCCTTCAAAATGCACATCCTGTCCAATTTCCAGAAAAACAACCGCCATCCCGGTATCCTGGCAAATAGGAATCCGATCCTCCCCGGCAATCCGAAGATTCTCTTGAAGCTGGTTTAAGATCTTCCTCCCAATCTCCGATTGTTCCTCACGAACCGCATGCTTAAAAGCCCGATCCATATCCTCCGAAAGATAATGATTGGCCTCATAACACATCTCCTTTATCTGCTCCGTAATCACCTCAGTACTGACAGAACGGATCATAACGAATCCTCCTTTTCCTTTCTGCTCTTTACAAAATCCTTTATCTGTTCCTTAAGCTTTTGCAGCGACTCATTATACTCCTTGGACTTCATTCCCGGAAACGCCTTTAACAGACGTTCCTGTCCCAAAAACCTCGTCTCAAGAAGCTCTTTCTGCCGTTTCAGCAATCGCTCATACTCTGCTTTGCGCTGTTCTAAGTTCTCATGCACACTGCTTTTCAGCTCCCTGCGCAATTCTTCAGCCTTTTCCTTCTTCTCCATTACCCCGGCAACATTCTCATAAATATTTTCGCCAATCTCATCCGAAAACTCACGGAGCAGTCCGGCAACCTCATCCATTCCTTTAAGATGCCTGTTCAGCTTCAAAATCGTACTGACCGTAAACAGGCAATCCACCGAAAACGCCGACAAAAAAACAGCCAGAAACAAAAAACCCGGCGTTTTTGGAAACACCGTCACAAACTGATACACAACCGGATGAAAAACGAGCATAATAAAACTGCACGCCAGCCCCCAGAGAACAGAAAACTTCAGGCAAACATAGCCCTTGATATGAAACGGATACTCCGAGTAATCCCACCACTTGTTATGGAACACCTTCTCTAAAATCCACCCTGTCAGAAATTCTAAGACAGAAGTAAGCAAAAAAGATCCAGCAAACAGGATCAGAAAATTATATTTTAAAGGAGTCAAAACGCCGATTACAATCAGCACGCCCACTCCGTAAATCGGACAGTACGGACCGTTCAAAAATCCCCGGTTTACAAACTTCCCCAAATCCAGTGCCGCATAGGCAACCTCCGTACACCAGCCAAGGCATGCATATATAACAAAAATAAAAAGTATTTCATAAATTGTCTGAGGCATAAAAATCTCCTTCCAGAAATTCCTTCCGGCTTTCTCTTTGCTGACAGAGCAGACATCCAGAAAGGAGGCGCACCCCCTAAAACCACAGCATGTTCGGCGGCGCGCCCCCTAAAAAAGTCATTCCTTTTCTTCCATCTCCTCGATCAGTTTCGCGTCTTCCCGTACCTTTGCAATGCTTGCAATCGTAACATCCTCATCCAGATGAATCAGCTTAACGCCCATGGCCACACGCCCGAGCACGGAAATACCCTCCACCTTCATCCGGATAATAATCCCGCCCGTCGTAATAATCATAATCTCCGTATCGTCATTCACAGCCTTAATTCCGACCAGGTTTCCGGTGCGTTCTGTAATTTTATAACATTTCACACCCTTCCCCCCGCGGATCTGCGGCGAAAATTCATCCATTCTGGTGCGTTTTCCAAGCCCCTTCTCAGAAGCAATCAGAAGGTAATCTCCCTGCGTATCCATCTGCATTCCGATTACTTCATCCCCGTCGAGAAGGTTCATCCCGATCACGCCCATGGAATTACGGCCCGTACTGCGTACATCCGTTTCATGAAACCGGATACACTGTCCGAATTTCGTTACCAGGATGATGTCCTTTGTATTGTCTGTCTTCTTCACCTCAATCAGCTCATCGTCTTCTTTCAGATGAATCGCAGACAGCCCCGTCTTGCGGATATTGGCATAATCACAGATGCGGGTTTTCTTTACAATCCCCTTCCGCGTCGCCATAAACAGGTAATTTCCGTCCGTATATTCGCTGATCGGGATCACGGCCGTAATCTTTTCTTCCGGCAGAAGCTGCATCAGGTTTACAATCGCAGTACCGCGCGCCGTCCGTGACGCTTCCGGAATTTCATAAGCCTTCAGCCGGTACACCTTCCCGCTGTTTGTAAAAAACATCAGATAATGATGTGAGGTCGTCATCAAAAGCTCAGCGATATAATCGTCCTCGATCGTCTCCATGCCCTTAATGCCCTTTCCTCCGCGGTGCTGGCTGCGAAAATGATCGACGCTCATCCGCTTAATATATCCCAGCTTCGTCATACAGATTACCGTATTTGTCTTAGGAATAATATCCTCCATGGAAATATCATATTCGTCAAATCCAATCGAAGATCTCCTGTCGTCCCCGTATTTGTCGGAAATCAGCATAATCTCTTCCCGGATCACCCCAAGCAGCTTTTTCTCATCTGCTAAAATTGCTTTAAACTCCGTAATCTTTTCCATCAGCTCCGCATATTCGCCTTCGATCTTTTCCCGTTCTAGCCCGGTCAGCGCACGAAGCCGCATATCTACAATCGCCTGCGCCTGTACATTCGACAGCCCGAAGCGTTCCTCCAGGCGCTCTTTTGCTTCGTTCGTTGTACGGCTGCCGCGGATAATTGAAATGACTTCGTCGATATTGTCAAGGGCAATCATCAATCCCTCTAAAATATGCGCCCGCTCCTCTGCTTTATTCAGATCGTATTTCGTCCGCCTGGTAACGACGTCCTTCTGATGGATCAGATAATAATCCAGCATCTGGTAAAGGTTTAATACCTTCGGCTCATTGTTGACTAACGCAATCATATTGACGCCGAACGTATCCTGAAGCTGCGTATGCTTATACAGCTGGTTTAAAATGACGTTCGGGCTGACATCCCTGCGCAGTTCGATACAGATACGCATTCCCTGGCGGCTGGATTCATCCCTTAAGTCGGTAATTCCGTCGATTTTTTTATCGTGAAACAGCTCTGCGATCTTTTCGATCAGCTTTGCCTTATTGACCATACACGGAAGCTCCGTCACAATAATACGGTTTTTGCCGTTTGGCATCGGCTCGATTTCGGTCACGGCGCGCACGCGGATTTTGCCCCGTCCGGTGCGGTATGCCTGTTCAATCCCGGCCGTCCCAAGGATCATGCCGCCGGTCGGAAAATCCGGTCCCTTTACAATCGCAAGAATTTCCTCCAAATCCGTTTCGCGGTCCTCTTCTGTCTGGTTGTCGATCATCTTCACGACTGCGGCAATCACCTCTCGCAAATTGTGCGGCGGAATGTTGGTCGCCATACCGACCGCAATCCCGGATGTGCCGTTTACCAGAAGGTTCGGATAACGGGACGGAAGCACCACCGGCTCTTTTTCCGTCTCGTCAAAGTTGGGCATAAAGTCTACGGTATTCTTATTGATGTCCGCAAGCATCTCCATCGAGATTTTGCTCAGACGCGCCTCGGTATAACGCATTGCGGCTGCGCCGTCTCCGTCAACCGATCCGAAGTTGCCGTGCCCGTCTACAAGCGGGTATCGGGTTGACCAGTCCTGCGCCATATTCACAAGCGCGCCGTATATGGAGCTGTCGCCGTGCGGGTGGTATTTACCCATGGTATCGCCGACAATACGGGCGCATTTTCGATGCGGTTTATCCGGCCCGTTGTTCAGCTCGATCATGGAAAACAAAACCCTTCGCTGTACGGGCTTTAACCCGTCCCGGACATCCGGGAGCGCACGGGATGCAATGACACTCATGGCATAATCAATATAGGATGTTTCCATTGTCTTTTTTAGATCTACGTCATGAATCTGATCAAAAATTTTATCATCCATTTAATTTCGCTCCCTCCTATACGTCCAGGTTCTGTACATATTTTGCGTTTGCTTCGATAAATTCCCGGCGCGGTTCTACTTTATCTCCCATCAGGGTCGTAAAGGTAACGTCGATTTCGGACGACGCTTCTTCGTCCATGACGACGCGGCGTAAAATCCGCTTTTCGGGATCCATGGTCGTCTCCCAGAGCTGATCGGCATCCATTTCGCCAAGCCCTTTATACCGCTGGATTTTGTTGTTATTGTCCCGGCCGATTTGGGCCAGAAGCCCTGCCAGCTCCTCGTCACTGTAGGCATACCATATTTTTTTATTCTTCTCGACTTTATATAACGGAGGCTGCGCCAGGTAGACATAGCCCTGTTTAATCAATTCCGGCATAAAACGGTAAATAAAGGTCAGAAGCAGCGTACTGATATGCGCGCCGTCTACGTCGGCGTCCGTCATAATAATAATCTTATGGTATCTTAATTTTTCAATATCAAAATCCTCATGAATACCCGTACCGAATGCCGTTATCATGGCTTTGATTTCCGCATTGCCGTATATTTTATCCAGCCTTGCTTTTTCCACATTTAAAATTTTGCCCCTTAGCGGCAGAATCGCCTGGGTTGCACGGCTTCTTGCCATTTTTGCGGAACCGCCCGCGGAATCTCCCTCTACGATGTAGATTTCGCAGTTCACCGGATCCTTGTCGGAGCAGTCCGCCAGCTTGCCGGGCAGCGACGTGCGGTCGAGCGCCGTCTTCCTTCTGGTCAGATCCCGTGCCTTTCTTGCCGCTTCCCTTGCCCGCTGCGCAAGCAGCGATTTTTCGCAGATGGTTTTGGCGACGGAAGGGTTCTGTTCCAGAAAATACGTAAGCTGTTCACTGACAATGTTGTCAACGGCGCTTCTCGCTTCACTGTTTCCGAGCTTTTGCTTGGTCTGCCCTTCAAACTGCGGTTCTTCTACCTTAATGCTGATAATTGCGGTTAAGCCTTCCCGGATGTCTTCCCCGGTCAGGGCGGTATCGGTTTCTTTGATAATCCTGTTTGCCTTTGCGTACTGGTTAAAAGTTTTCGTAAGCGCGTTCCGAAAACCCGCTAGATGCGTACCGCCTTCCGGCGTAATGATATTATTGACAAAGCTGAATGTCGTGTCGTTAAACGAATCGTTGTGCTGCAGTGCCGCTTCTACATAAACGCCGTCCTTTTGTCCCTCGCAGTAAACAATATCAGAATAAAGAGGCTCTTTGTTTTTGTTGAGATAGGAAACGAACTCCTTGATCCCGCCGGCATAATGGAATTTTTCTTCCAGTATGGCATCGTCCCTTAAATCCCGCAGTACGATTTTTAAGTTTTTGGTCAAAAAAGCCGTTTCCCGCAGCCTTTGCCGCAGAGTCTGGTAATCGAATGCCGTTTCTTCAAATATGGTATCGTCCGGATAAAACGTCACTTTGGTACCGGTCCGGCTGTCCGGGCATTCCCCGATCACGTTTAACGGGTACATGGTATTGCCCCGCTCAAACCGCTGCTTATAAATTTTGCCGCCGCTGAATATCTCCACTTCCAGCCAGACAGAAAGCGCATTGACAACGGATGCGCCTACGCCGTGCAGGCCGCCGGATACTTTATATCCCCCGCCGCCGAACTTACCGCCCGCATGCAGGATCGTAAATACGACTTCTACCCCGGTCAGCCCGGATTTCTGGTTGATGCCGACGGGAATGCCCCTCCCGTTATCGACTACTGTGATCGAACCGTCGCAGTTTATGCTTACTTCGATCTAGATCGGAAGAGCGTCGTGTAGGGAAAGAGTGTGGTACCTTGTGT
>CAMSEJ010000034.1 GCA_947057405.1 uncultured Roseburia sp. | reverse complement strand
CACGCAGCCGTTCCCGCATAAAGCCCGTCCCAATCCTGCGAAAAGGCGCCGGATACCACGACACCGGGCTTCGGGAGCAATACTGCTCCGCTGCAGCCATCCGCGCTTATCTTACCGGATCGGCTGCCGGGCAGGACAAAAATGCCTCGCACCGGATCGCTTCCCATCTGCCCGAAAGCTCTCAGGCCGCCCTGCTTGCCCCGGACAACGGCTTTCTGACTCTGCAGAGCTTCTCCGACATGCTGTATTACCGGCTGCTTTCTTACAGAGAGCAGGGATTTACGCAGTTTGCGGATTGCTCCTTAGAGCTGTCGAACCGGATTGTAAATTCTCTTGCGGATTATCGGGATTACCGTGGATTTTGTGAACTGCTTAAGAAAAAAGAAGTGACCTACAGCCGTATCAGCCGGGTATTGCTGCATATTCTGCTGGACATTACAAACGAAACGGCCGCGCGCGGAAAATCCTTCGGCTACTCGCCCTATCTGCGCCTTTTGGGCTTTCGGCGGGACGCCGCAGGGCTGTTTGGCAGGCTGCACGCCCATGCCAAACGCCCGCTGATTACCAAGCCGGCAGCCGCAGCCGCCCTCCTTGAGAAAGCAGCCCGCCCGGTATTCGACAGGGATGTGTTTGCCTCTGATTTGTACTACGGCGCCCTGGCGCAGAAGACAGGGCGCGCACAAAAACAGGAATACCGCAGAGGGCTGGTAATCTTATAATCATTCCTCCCGCCACAGATCCGACACAAAGTACAGTAAAGCCGCCCAGGTATAAACCGAATAAAAAATTCCCCGGTCATCCGTCCCCTTTTTCAGGATGCTTTGCGCCTCCGTTCTGTCCGGCATGCAAAACCCGTCAAACAGCTCGGAGCCCTTTGCCCCTTTCTGGGAAAGCGGGGGCATCTCCTTGCGGTGCAGCACGGCGCATACCAGCGCATTGCTTTCGTCCGTCATCCCGGGCGTGGAAAACACCAGCGGATTTACCACCTTTACCGTATCCTGTTCTGACACCGAAAGCCCGGTTTCTTCACGGATTTCCCGAATCGCGGTATGTAAAAGCGCCTCCTTCTCTGCCCGGTCCTGCGGATCCAAAAGCCCCGCCGGAACGCTCAGCAAATACCGGCCTGCGGGATAGCGGTATTCGTAAGAGAGCAAAAGCCGCGGCTTTTTTCCCTTGACGTCAAGGATCACAAAACAGCTTACCGCATCCGGCAGCATATTCCGAAACGCCTCCCCGGATTTTGCCGCGGCAAGCTCCTCTTTTACGCGCCTGCTTGCGTTATAATAATGCTTGTCCGGCGCATACTGCAAATCGTATACACGCACATAGCCGGATTCAAATAACGTTTTGATGTCTTTTGTTTTAATCATTCGTTCCTCGCCTGTCCTTCCCCCATAAATGCACGCATGGCGTTTACCCCCGACGCCATTTTCTTAAGCATTCCAAGCTCTAATTTCATGTAGATTTCAAGCTGTGCCACTTCGCTTTCGTCAAATCCTTCTGCGGATATCATTTTGCATTCCGGAATTTTCCCTTCCGCATGCTTTTTTCCGTTTGTAAAAGAAACAAAGGCGTATGGTTCTCCGTCTTTGCGAAATACCTGCGATACGGACAAATTCAATGCTTCTTCCATTTCAGATTCCTTTCTTTTTCTGTCTATACATCTGATTATAACAGTTCCTGCATGTCGGTACAAGCTTTTTGGCGCTTTACAGCGCCAAAAAAGCATCTCCCACACGTTTTACAAACCATGCGTAATCCACCCGCCTTATCTCCTCCGCGGCGCAGAGTTCCCTCTCCCAGATCACCTTGCCGTCTACCGTATACCGCAGGCTTCCGACTGCCTGCCCCTTGTTCACCGGGGCTTTCAGGCTTTTTTGTACGCTGCACGACACCTCGACGCGTTCCTCAGGCTTCATCAGAAGCGACGGAGCTTTTTTGCTGTCTTTTATAAAAACCCCCACCTTTTTTTCCCCGAACAGCCGCCCCGTCTGCGCATCCTCTACCGGAATATCCGAAAACCATTCCTTAGGCAGCTCTTCCTCTGACACATCCCTGCACGCATAGTTGGCAATTCCGTAAGCCATCAGCTTTTTCGTATCCGACCATTTATACGTTTTATGGTTCGGCCAGCCGCAGGCAAGCAGCGCCACTACAAAGGTTTTTCCGTCCCGCTCCAATGCCCCCACATAGCAATACCCCGCTTTCCCGGTAAACCCCGTTTTTCCGGACAGTGCCCCGTCCATCATCTGCAGAAACGCATTGTGGTTGCTGCAGGAAAAGCTGCGGTTTCCCTCAAGATTGGAAAAGCTGTGGGAAGGCGTCCTTGTTATCTCCAGAAAAGCTTCCTTCTGCGGTGATTTCTGAATGCAGTAGCTCATAATCAGCGCCAGATCTCTGGCCGTGGTGGAATGCGCCACGGTCTTTGTACCGCCGTCCTCCGCCGGAATGTCCTTTTGCGCGTCCAAACCGTTTGGCGTAATAAAATACGTATCCGTACAGCCGATTTCCCGCGCTTTTTCATTCATCATCCCGGCAAACCCCTCCACGCTGCCGCCGATATGCTCCGCAATCGCAACCGCCGAGTCATTGTGGGATTCTAACATCAGAGAGCAGAGCAGATCCTTTAGCCGGTAATGCTCCCCTTCCCGGATATGAAGCTGCACATCCGGCATGGACGCCGCATAGCCGGACACCTCCACTTCATCCTCCGGGTTTCCGTGTTCAAGCGTAAGGATACAGGTCATAATCTTTGTCGTGCTCGCCATGGGACGCACCGTCTCCCCGTTCTTTTCAAATAAAACACGCCCGGAGCCGGCATCCATCAGGACTGCCGACTGGGCGTATAACTCCGCTTCTTTTATGGTTGTCTCGGTTTCTTCTGCCAGAAGCGCGCTGCTGCTGCAAAACAAAACGGCAAGACATACCGCACACCCTGAAATAATAGATATAATACGTTTCATTTCTGTTCCCTGCATCAAAAAGATTATTGCATTTTATGCGGGATCCGGCGTAATTATGATGCTGCCGGCAGGAAGACTTTGCTAACGGATTTCTGCCGGCACTTCAAACGTAATTTTTGCTATCTTCGAAGCGGCTTCATCCTTTGCCGTCACCTCAAGCGTCAGCTCCTCTTCTCCGTCATACAGCACCATCACCCAGCATTCCGTTGTCCCGTCGTCCCGTTCCTTCCACCGCTGCGAAAGCCACTGTAAAGCGTTCCCCTGCGCATCGCTAATCCTCTCGTCCGGATCGTTATACGGATCGTTGTACGGCGCTTTTCGGAAATCGGGAAGCTCCATATGAACCACGAGGCCGGCTTTTGTCCGGACGGCGTCTTTTAAAACAACTCCGTTCTCTTCCTTTCCAATTTCAAACGACTGATTGCGGGAAACGTCTACCGTAACCGGAAACCTCAGGTTCCATTCTCCGTCTACGGTTGCCGTCGACGCATACTCCCCGTTCTCGTCCCAGCTGTCCCACAGAGTTCCCTTTAACCGGTGCAGCTTCCAGTTAACTACAATCGCATCTTCCGTCTGCGTCAGAAAACCGTCCCCTGCTCCGCTCAGCAGATCAATCTGGTTGGCCGATACAAAGGTGCCGTCCTCTGCCCGTTCAAAAGAACTGCCTGCATACCCCGACAAATCAAGCCCTTCTATCCAAAGCTCCTGCGAGCCGCCTGTTTTGAATTCCGTGAGAATCCCGTCCGCCTTCTTTAACTCTTCGTTGTCCGTTTTTAACGAGGCCGTATAATACAGCATATACCCGTCGCAGTAAACATCCGATACGGAAACGGAAACTCCGTTCTGCTCCGCCGTCGTCGTATACGCCTCTTCATCCTGCCGTTTGTCCACTTCCTGCTGTACGCCGACAGACTCTTTTGCAATTTTTGCATACCGGTCGGTATCTTCCTCTTCGTACGGATCTCCTTTCGCATTCTGAATCAGATTCCCGAACACGCTGCCAAACATATTTTCCGCCAGAATCGGATTGGCAATGCCGACTGCCGTAACCGTAACGGCGCATGCCGCCGCCACACCTGCCGCAACGTTCCATATCCTGTTCTTTTTTCCCATATTCCTTACCTCCCGTAAAATCCTGCGCTTATGTGCCTGCTTTTCTGCTGCGGACAATTCCGTTTTTTCATACTCGTCAAAATCCATCCGAACCTCGTTGAGTAATCCATATATCGTTTTCTTCATATGAAGCGCCCCTTTCCTGCCTTGTATTGTTTGCGGATTTTTTGCCTGCCTCTGGAAACGCGGTTATAAATGACCTCTTTTTTCAGGCCCGTTTCCCGGCTTACCTGCTCCATATCCTGCTCTTTGACATAAAGCCGGATAAACAGCTCCCGGTCGCACGGTTTTAAACAGGCAAGCATTTTTTCGACTTCGACGGAAATTTCCCGTTCTGTCAAATCGGCAAGCATACCATCCTCCCGGGCAGCTGCCGTACCGTCTAATGAAACGGTTTGCGGCTCACGCCGGGACCGGCGCAGATAATCAATCGCCTGGTACTTTGCAATGGCAGCCGACCAGTTTTGAAAGGAATTTCTGCTTTCGTCAAAATCCGAGCTATGCTGCCAAATCTTTAACAATACATCATCAAAGCACTCCTCCTGCTGCTCGGGCAGGGCAAACAGATGCCGCCGGATCACCGACATAATCAGACCGCCGTATTCGTCAATCACATACATGAGGGCCTGTTCATTCTGCCGCCTCAGCTGCTTAATAAAATTGTGCTTTCCAATCCTCATAAACTGTCCTCTTTTCCAAACCTGCGCGCAAGGTTTTTTGTAAGTACATTTATTATTACGGGATTTTTTTTGTAATTCTATCCGTAACGGAATTTTTTTAATAATTTTTCAAAAACGGTTCACCGGCCGCTCTGCCATATGATAAAAACGGCAAACGGGAAATTCCCGTCTGCCGTTTTTTTTAGCCTCTGTATGAGCTTGCGCCCTGCTCCAGATTCCGATGCAGAAGCTTATGCTCCTTCCCCTTTAAGAAATCCTGATAAAGCGCCTCAATCGCCGGATTCTTATCAGAGGACTTGATATTACAGTTCTGATCCACCTTATAAAGCCCTTCCATCCTGCGCAGCTTCGTCCTAGGCCCTGCCGGCCCCGGCTGTCCGCCGCCCATCACGCAGCCTCTCTTGCACGCCATTACCTCGACAAAGTCGTAGCTTACCTCTCCCGCTTTGATCCGCTCCAACAGCTTCCCTGCGTTGGCAAGCCCGTTTACCACCGCAATCCGCACCGTGCGTCCGCCGTGCTCGATTTCGGCCTCCTTAATCCCTTCTTCCCCGCGCACTCCGGTAAACGCAATATCCCGAAGCGTCTGGAAATCCTTCTTTTCGGAAAGCCTGCGCAAAACGGCCTCGGTCACGCCGCCCGTTACGCCGAAAATCGCGCCGCCGCCGGAAGCCAGGGAAAACGGCATATCCGCAGATTCCCCCTGTATCTTATCAAACTGGATCCCCACCTGCTTAATCATCCGGATTACTTCGGTCGTCGTCAGCACATAATCCGTATCCTGCCTGCCGTCGGTAAAATTGTCCCTGCGCAGAATCTCGCCCTTTTTGGCGGTACAGGGCATAATGGATACGACCATCGTCTTTTTGCCGTCCTTTTTGTCCTGCTCCTTATAGTATTCCTTGAGCACTGCGGAAAACATCCCCTGCGGGGAACGGCAGGTGGAAATATTCTTCGTAAATTCCGGATAACGGTTCTCGCAGTATTTTACCCAGCCCGGACAGCAGGAGGTAAAAAGCGGCAGGTTTTCACCCGCTGCCAGGCGCTCCGCAAATTCCGCCGATTCTTCCATAACCGTCAAATCCGCCGCAAAATTAGTATCGTATATTTCGTCAAAGCCCATAATGCGCAGCGCTTCCACCAGCTTGCCAAAGGAATTTTCCCCCTTCTTAATCTGGAAATGATCGCCGACCGCAATCCGGACGGCCGGGGCAACCTGCGCTATCACGCGGATTTTTTTGTCTTCAATGGCGTCCCATACAACCGTAACGTTTGAGCGTAACGACAGCGCCGAAGTCGGACAGACTGACGCGCACTGCCCGCAGCCCACGCAGTCCGTTTCGCTCAGCTTTTTGTGGAACGCCGGCGTTACTTCGGTTTTGGCGCCGCGGAACGCAAAGTTGATGGCGCCCACGCCCTGGATTTCGTCGCAGGTGCGCACACAGTCGCCGCAGAGAATGCATTTGTTCGGATCCAAAACGATGCTCGGCGAACTCATATCAACCGGGCGTGCTTCCTTGGTATTGGGAAAACGCACGTCGTGCACGCCGACCCGGTACGCCAACGACTGCAGCTCGCACATGCCGTTTTTGTGGCAGACCGTACAATCCCTGTCGTGAGATGCAAGCAACAGCTCTATGATTAATTTACGGTAGCTTTGGATGCGCTTGGTATTGGTGTAGATGACCATGCCGGGCCTTGGCTGCTCGGAACAGGATGCAAAAATCCTTCCTTTATCGTCTTCCACCACGCACATACGGCACGCCCCGTAAATGGATAATTCGGAGTGGTAACAAAACGTCGGCAGGTCAATGCCGATTTTACGGATTAAGGAAAGAACGTTTTTCTCTCCTTCGATCGGCACCTTTTTGGAATCTATTGTAATATAATCCATCTTTCGTTCCTCCTAACTTTCTTTCACAATCGCGCCGAACGGGCAGTTATCCAGACAGCTGCCGCATTTGATGCACAACCCCTGATCGATTACAAAAGGTTCCTTTATTTTGCCGCTGATTGCGCTGACCGGGCAGTTCCTTGCACACTTGGAGCACCCCTTACACAAATCCGGTTTGATTTTGTACTGCATCAGCGCCTGGCATGTGCCGGTTTTGCAGCATTTTTTTTCTACGTGATCCAGGTATTCCTCCCTGAAATTGCGAAGCGTGGAAAGCACCGGGAGCGCCGCGCTTTTGCCCAGCCCGCAGAGCGCCGTATTGGTAATCGCTTCCCCAAGCTCTTCTAAGGTCTGAAGCGATTCCTTCGTCCCTTTCCCGGCAACGATATCCTCTAAAATATCCAGCATCCGTTTCGTCCCCTCGCGGCACGGCACGCATTTGCCGCAGCTTTCGTTCTGGGTGAAATTCATAAAGAAACGGGCTACTTCCACCATACACGTATTTTCATCCATAACCACAAGCCCGCCGGAGCCAATCATGGCGTTTAGCTTCTTTAAGGAATCAAAATCCAGAGCAACCTCCAGATTGCTTGTCACCAGACAGCCGCCGGACGGCCCGCCGATCTGCACGGCCTTAAACGGCACGTCGTTTTTGACCCCGCCGCCGATATCGTATACGATTTTACGCAGGTTGGTGCCCATCGGCACTTCGATTAACCCGGTATTCTTCACGCTTCCGGTCAATGCAAACGCCTTGGTGCCGGGGCTTCCTTCGGTTCCTATGGTACGGTACCAGGCGGCGCCCGCGTTGATAATCATCGGCACATTGGCATACGTCTCCACGTTGTTTAATACGGTGGGCTTTGCAAACAGCCCCTGCTCTACGGTTCTGGGAGGCTTAGTTCTCGGCATCCCGCGCTCGCCCTCGATGGACGCGGTCAAAGCGCTTCCTTCCCCGCAGACAAACGCGCCCGCGCCGCGGTTAATATGTACCCGGAAGCTAAAATCCGTACCCAAAATACGATCGCCCAAAAGCCCCGCTTCCTCGGCCTGTGCAATCGCAAGCTTTAAGCGGCTGATGGCAAGCGGATATTCCGCGCGCACATAGATATAACCGTTCTGCGCGCCGACGGCATAGCCCGCAATCATCATCCCCTCTAACATTTTGTGCGGATCGCCTTCCATCACGCTGCGGTCCATAAATGCGCCGGGATCGCCCTCGTCCCCGTTGCAGACAATATACTTGTCCGCTTCCTTCTGGCGCGCCACCTGTTTCCATTTATATCCGGTCTGAAAACCGCCGCCGCCGCGTCCCCTTAAATTGGACTCTGATATTTCCTCCACAACCGCCTGCGGCGTCAGTTCAAACAGCGCCTTCTCTAACGCCTGATAACCGCCTACGGCAAGGTATTCGTCGATATTTTCCGCGTCAATATGGCCGCAGTTTTTCAGTACCAGGCGCGTCTGCTTCTCATAAAACGGGATTTTCTCCTGCGTCTCGTATTTTACGCCGTCCGCTTCATACAATAGCCGTTCCACCGGAAGATCGTTTTGGATGGAGGTTTCAAAAATCTCGTCGCAGTCTTCTTCCTTTACCTTAACATACAGGTAATTCTTCGGCTCAATCCGCACAAGCGGGCCCATTTCGCAAAACCCGTGGCAGCCGCTGCGCTTTACCTCGGCATGGGCAATTTCCGCGCCAAATTCCACCGAAACGTCGTCCCTTCCCGCCGCAAGCTCCGAAAAGCGGTCGTATATTTTGGCGGAACCGCCGGCCAGACAACCCGTTCCGGCACAGACTAAAATCCGGTGCGCCGGGCGTTTCATTGCCTCTTTTGCTTCTTTTCTTCTTTTATCCAAAGCTTCTCTGTTTTCGATTCTCATTTACCCTTTTGCACCTCTCAATTCTTCAAACAGTTCATGTACCTTTTCCGGCGTCATAGCAGGATGCACCACGTCGTTGACCGTAAGCACCGGGGCTAAGCCGCATGCCCCGAGGCAGGATACGGTTTCTAACGTAAAGAGCATGTCGTCCGTCGTATGCCTGCCTTTGCCAAGCCCGGTTTCCTTGTAGATCTGATCCAAAATCGCGGTCGACTTGCGCACATGGCACGCCGTACCGTCGCATACCCGAATTACATATTTCCCCTTCGCTTCAAAGGAAAAATTCTCGTAAAAGGTCGCCACACTGTATGCTTTCGCTTCATTGATGCCAAGCCGCTTTGCCACGTAGCTCAAAAGCTCCGGCGGCAGATAGCGGTAATAGCTTTGGATATCCTGGATAATCGGAATCAGAAACCGCTGCACCGTCCCATGCTGGCTGATGATTTCATCTGCCTTGTCATAGTAAGATTGTTCTAACATAAAAACCTCCATCTTGTGTATTTATTTACGTAAGGCCGCTGAATCATTCTCAGAGCGCGTCGGAAAAAAGATCTTTTACAACCATGCCCCGTACAGAATGGGACGTGCCGCCTAATGTACGTTGATATGGTTGATCACCAGCTGGGCGATGCACGCCATCCCTTCGTCATTCGGATGTGCCGCCACAACTTCGTTTGTAATCGTATGCTGCCCGCCGTCCGCACCGGATACCACTGCCCCAAGCGCGGAACGGTAAAACGCTTCGTAACCGTTTAAAAAGTCTGTCATTTCTATAAACGGGACGCCGTAAGCCGCGCACGCCCCCCGTTTGGCCGCTTCGATATCCTCAGACGGCCAGAGCGTCTCGCCCAGCATCAGAATCTGCGCATTCGGAGCCTTTTCCTTAATCAGCTTCACCAGGTTGGTGTAATCGCCGCCTAAGGTTTCTTTAAAGGATGTAATATTTTCCCCGGTCTGTATGGTGACCAGATCCGTATGCTCATTAAAATAACCCTCATAGTCTGCCAGTACGGCATTCCGGTTCTGCGCCACCTCCCATTTCTTTAAATCCAAAACGGTGGTCGCAACGGATTTTTTCACCTGGCCTCCCAGCCATCTCGCCACCAGATGTATGTAATCCTTGTCCTCCGAGGAAGCCGCCATACCCCAGCTGCCCCACCAGTTGCCATCCGCGACATCATTGCAGGTCACGGAATTGCCGAGCGCAACATAGTCAAACGTATTCTCCGACGCGACAATGGCTTCCGCGTCGCCCGGCTTCGTTTCGGTTTCCGTCTCCGGCACGGCTTCGGTTGCCGGTTCGGTCTCCGGCTCCGGTGCGAAAACGGGCGCTTCCTGTGTATCCGGCGCCTCAGCCGGTTCGGTCTCCGGCTCCAATACTTCCTGCGGTTCCTGTGTCTCGGTTACCTGTTCTTCTATAAAAGAAGACCGCACCTCTGATTTCTTCTCCGTCTCCTGCACCTCCTTGTGCGTTTCCCCTGTATTCCCGTTTGCCGTACACCCGGCAAACAAAAATACCGCACACATCAAAAGCACCAGGTTGGAATATAATTTTTTCTTCATACACAAAACCTCTTTTCCTGAAATTTCGATTGTTATCTGATTATTATAGTCGAATGGCTTTCTGATTACAATACTTTGAAATATAAAAAAAATGTAAGAAACTAAAATTTCTATGTATAAACTCCCGCATACCCGCCCATACTATAATTGTTCCCGGTGAGAGAAATCCCCCACCGCTCGCCGGGAACTGTTTACGAAAGATGCAAGAATACTTATCCTCCCCTGGAGGCTTCCGGTATGCGATCATGTCTGCCGGAAGCTTCCTTTTCATATTCACTGCAGCTGCTTTAACAGCCCGGAGATTCCTTCCTGCCGCACAATCTGCTTATAATACTCAATTTCCCCGAAAATCAAATCGTCAATTGCCTTCATCCCCAGCAGCTCCACCGGAGCCCGGTCGTCCGTCATCAAATACCCGCCCGTACGGTACGGCACCAGCGCAAGCTCTGCCTGCCGCATCATTCCAAAAAGCTTCGGATCGGCAGCTTTTTTTCGATTGTCCGAAAAACGGGAAAGCAGCTCCCCCGCATTGGACGCATACAGCTCCCGGTTCGTCGTACCCGGCACATCCGCCGTATACACCTCGTCAAACACAGACGCAATCGTGTCCGCCAGATACTGATTGATATTCCCCTGCGTCTGCCCGCGCATATTCATGTTTACAACCATTACGCCGTCCTCCGTCAGATGTTCCTTTACCAGCGTAAAAAACTCCTTCGACGACATCTGGAAGGGAATGGTAATATCCTGGTACGCATCCACCATAACCACGTCGTATTTCCCGTCCGCAACATTCAAATATGCCCGTCCGTCATACGTATATACCTTTACCTCCTCCGGCAGTTCAAAATACTGCCTGGCAAGCCCGGTGATTTTTTCGTCAATTTCCACGCCCTCCACCTGTGCACTGTCAAAGTACCGCCTGCACTGCGATGCAAAGGTCCCCGTACCGTTTCCCAAAATCAGCACGCGAAACTCCTCTTTTTCCATGACATCCGCCATAAACGGGGCGGCAAGGGCATAGTCATAATACATCCCGGTCAGGCCGCCGTCCTTTTTTAAAATCGACTGCACGCCAAACAGGACATTTGTGGACAGAATCACCTGCCTGTCGTCTTCCTTCACCTGCAGATAATTGTAAACCGATTCCCCTTCATACGCCAAATTCTGTTCCCAGAAAGCAAAGCTGTCAGCTCTGCCTGTCACACAGCACGCCAGAAAAATAAGGCACGCTGCCGCCGTCCGTTTCCTTCCCCTTCCTGCCCGCAGAAAATAAATTACGGACAAAAACAGTAAAATCCCGGCAAATACCAGAAACGTAACCGACGTCCCGACCGACGGAATGGTCACAAAGGTAGGCAAAAACGTACCGATAATACTGCCGATGGTATTCGACGCGTTTAACATACCGACCGTCTTGCCGCTGTCCGTCAGGCTGTCCATCGTATATTTGACCAGCGACGGCGTAACGGTCCCCAGCAAAAACAGCGGAAATACGAAAATGACCATGCACGCCAAAAAGCCTGCCCAGACCAGAAAATTAGAATTGACCGTAAATACCAAGGCCGCAGATATGGCAAGGATAACATATTTTCCGACAGCCGGAATACAGGCAATCCAGACGGCGGCAACCAGAATCCTGGCATACAGCCTGTCCGGATTGGGGTTTTTGTCCGCATTCCTTCCGCCGTATATATTGCCGAGCGCCATGGCAATCATAATTGTGCCGATGATAATCGTCCATACGATTTGCGAGGAACTAAAATACGGGGCCAGCAGGCGGCTCGCGCCAAGCTCCACCGCCATAACAGACATGCCGGCGAAAAACTCGGTCAGATAGAGGTATAATTTATTGGAAAGAATTGTTTTTTGGTCCATTGGCTATGCTCCTTTTGGATGTCGTTGATTCGGTCTTTATTATAACAATAAGATTTTGGGGTGTAAAGCTTTTTAGGCAGGAACATCTTCC
>CAMSEJ010000033.1 GCA_947057405.1 uncultured Roseburia sp. | reverse complement strand
TTTTGCCGGTGAGCCTGCGCCGTTTGTAATGTAACATAATGATTACCATATGCCGTCTGCCCAAAATGTGCTCCGGAGTATGTGGGAACGAGGATGGTCGTTTATCAAAAAGGCGGGAACCGTGATTTTACTGTCTGCAATTGTGCTTTGGTTTTTGCAGGGATTTGGTTGGATAGAAGGACGGTTTACATTTTTGGATGCAGAACAGCTTGACAGAAGCATTCTGGCCGTGCTTGGCAGTATCCTGTCCCCTTTGTTTGCACCGCTTGGCTGGGGCGACTGGAAAATGGCGGTGGCTGCAGTGACGGGACTGGTTGCAAAGGAGAATGTGGTGACGACATTTGGTATTTTGTTTGGGGTTGCGGAAGTGTCGGAGGATGGGGCTGAACTTTGGTCTGCGCTGTCCGGCAGCATGACGGCGTTAGCGGCTTTTTCGTTTTTGGTGTTTAACCTTTTGTGCGCGCCGTGTTTTGCGGCAATGGGAGCGATAAAACGGGAGATGAATAACCGGAACTGGTTCTGGTTTGCAATCGGTTATCAGACGGTCTTAGCGTATGCGGTGTCGTTTTGTATTTACCAGATCGGAAGTCTGGCTGTGGCGGGGACGTTTGGGCTTTGGACGGTTGTGGCAGTCGGTGTGCTGGCAGTGTTTGTTTTTTTGCTGGCGCGTGTTGCGAAGGAGGAACGGGCACCGGGACGTGTCTGAGAAATGATTTTTGCCGGAGGACTTTACAAAGCAGTTCCCGGTCCGGTATACTGTAGAACAGGAATAAGGAGGTGCAGGTATGGGTACATGTCTGGTCGGCGCGGCAGTAGCCGGGTGTGTAATATTGGCAATCCGCAGCCTGCGTGCGGATAAGAAAAAGGGGAAGGGATCCTGCGGAGGAGACTGCGGGCGGTGTAAAGGGTGTCATCATTGATGCCCGGCCGCCTGTTTTAATATATTTTGAAAAAGAAAGAAAAACGGATATCATATGAGGCAGAAAATGCGGGAGGGACAGGTATGGAAAGACTTTTTAAAACCCCTGGAGCAGTACTGCAGGCAAAGGAAGCCCAAAGAGGGATGCACCTGGCGCTTGAGATACTGGTTTTTACAGCGGTTTTTTTCGCGTGCACTTTAGGCGAAATTATGGTTATGCTTCCGGTGCAGCTGGTTCTGCTTGCACAAAACCAGGTTTATCGGAATGCGGCGGCGACCGGGGATACGGAGCTGATTTCGGAGGCGGCGGTTGGGGCAATGTCATCCGATTTGTATACGATTGTATCTTTATTTGCAACGGCAGTGATGATTGGTATGGTTGTTCTGTTTTGCAGGCTGTTTCAGAAGCGAAGTCTTTCTACGTTTGGTTTTGCGAAGAAAGGCTGCGGAAAAGAGTATGCAAAGGGGATTGTAATCGGATTTTTCATGTTCTCTGCAGCCGTTCTGATATGCATTCTGACCGGGGCGGCCTCCTTTGAAATATCAAATACATTTACGGCTTCTGGTTTTCTGCTGTTTACGGTTGGCTTTATGATACAGGGGATGGCAGAAGAGGTGATGTGCCGGGGATATTTTATGGTATCCGTTGGGCGAAGATATCCGATGGCGGTGGCAGTAGCGGTGAATGCGGCTGCATTTGCGGCGCTGCATCTGTTAAATCCCGGAATTGCGCCGCTTGCAATTGTAAATTTGATTCTGTTTGGGATATTTGCGTCGGTCTGTTTTCTTAAGACGGAAAATATCTGGATGGTTGGCGCAATTCACTCCGTCTGGAATCTGGCGCAGGGGAATGTGTACGGGATTAAGGTCAGCGGTATGGAAACGTCATGTACGATGTTTTCTTCCGCCATGACGGATGGGAAGGAGCTGATAAACGGCGGGGCGTTCGGGTTAGAAGGCGGAATTGCCGTGACGGCGGTACTTTTGGCAGGGATTGCTGCGGTTTTTCTCTGGAGAAAAAGACCTGAAACTAAAATGGGAAGGAATATCTAAAGTGCGAATAAGTTTTTGGCACGTAGCATAATAGAGAGAATGTCAAGGTTTTTTTGGGTAACAATATATGAATAAATGGATTATTTCAAGTCTGGACTTTTTCAGAAAAGTATGATTCACAATTTCAGGTTTTAGGTGTTAAGGGCAAACATAAGAGGACAGGTACAATGCAAATAGATGATGAAATATGTTTGAAATTTCCTGTTGTATTAAGGGACAAATTATTAAAAAAGGAAATTGAATTGCCGGATACGGTTTCTTTTGATTATGAACCTGTTTTGGTATATCGGGCAGTAGAACGTAAAAAAGAGGATGATACTCCCATACAGGCAGAAGATTTTAAATCGTATTATGAATTAAAGAAGGCGGGCCTCAGGAAACCAATAAAGAAACAAAGCATGTTTGTTGGTGGCTGTATGAGAATGCTGATATAAGTGGGTTTGAAATAGAGGAGGGATAACATATGGATAGGGAATTGTGTTTTTACATTGAAGGGAATCAACTGTATTTGGAGCAGGTATTGGTGGAATATAATGATATACCGATATTTTTTGTATGCAGGGATACCGCAGCCCATTATGTAGTATTGTGTTCGGATTTGGAAGAGTTTCGTTACATGGTTGTTAAGGCTGCGAACGAAGATTTGTTTCGGTTGCTGCATGGAACGCTGTCTATGCGGGATATTTTTCTGATACAAAAAAACTATTGGGAGATCATATCCGGCGAAGAAATACAATCGGATTCGGTAGCGTATAAGCCGGTGGAACTGATAGATGGTTCTCTGCTTCCGGAAGAAAGTGCGTATTTTGAGATATTAACCGATGAAGTGCTGTTATATGTACAGAAATATGATAATTGGTTTCTTGCGCAGGATAAGTTTCAGGAATTGCAGCAAATTTTGAATTCGGATGAGAAGGGTCTAAATGAGTATATTGACACGTGCGCTTTGTCCGTAGAAAGTTTTGTGGAGTTGTACGAGGGCTGCTTCAGGCAGGAAATTGCAGCGGGTATTCAAGTAGAACTTGATTATGAAAAGAATGTGGATGACATGCAAAAGCTAACGGCAACGCTATCTGTAAGAAAAAAGTCAAAGGATTGGAAAGAGGCGGAAATATGCATTTTGGCATATGCGGCTTAGAGGTAACATGATGCAGAAGAAAGAGAGTATACAAAGTGTCTTAAAATTGAATAAGCTCGTTTTTGAAAAAATAGAATTTAACAGGCTGGGCTTTCAAAATGAAAACGAGCTTGAGTTGGAAATGAAGCCTAATATTTTTCAAAGGAAGGGGACTGAGATTTACAGGGTTACCCTGACTTTAAACGGGCTTAAGCCGGAGGAGTATTCGTTTGCGATCAGCTTAACGGGATTTTTTTCAATTGAAGGGGAAAATATTACGCAGGAATTAAAAAATGATTTAATCAGTAAGAATTCCATTGCTATTTTGATGCCATATTTAAGAAGCGAGGTTTCTTTGTTAACGGCACAGCCCGGGATGGAGTGTGTTGTTTTACCGGCGTTTAATGTTAACAAGATGCTCGAAGGTAAATTGATGGGAGAATGATCTGGATGGTATTTGTGTATGGAAGTTTCAGGCACGCCGTATGGCGTGTCTTTTTTATAATAAATATATTGTTTAATATGTAAAATATAATTGACAAAATGACATATACATGCTACTATAAGCGAGAGAAAGACAAAATGGGAAGCAGTTCTTAATAGACGGCGGCGCAGGCCGATTCCACTATGTGGAATGGAGAAGGAGGAAAAGCGGTATGGGATACGGAGAAGGATATCTGGCTGGTAAGCTGTTCGGGGCGGTATGCGGCGCTTTTGTGGGGCTTTTGCTGATTCTTTTTATGAAAAAGGACGGCAGGCTGCGGTGCAAATACGACGAGCGGCAGGAGCTGATCCGCGGCAGGGGGTTTAAGTATGCTTTTTATATGCTGCTGGGCTGCCTGGTGATAGACGTATTGTTTGGAGAGATGTTAGATCGGGTGATGGAGCGCAGTGTTGCGGGCATGCTATACGTGTGTATCGGGGTAATTGTGATATCGGTCCATGGAATTTTAAACGACGGGTATTTTTCTCTGAACGAGAATCCGAAACGCGCTGTAGCAATTTTTTTGGGGCTGTTTTTGATAAATCTCGCTGGAGCGCTGTTTTATATCCACAGCGGGCTTCTGGTGGAAAACGGAAGGCTGACGGATCGGGCGCTCAATCTGATTTGCGCGGTGACGCTTTTGGTGATCATTTTAGCGATTCTTTGGAAAAATGCCTGCAGGAAGCGGCAGGAGGAGGCATAGGGATACCCATGAAGAATTTACGTTTGAAAGCGGCGCGGGCGGGCCTGGATTTATCACAGCAGGAGCTGGCGGATCTGGTCGGGGTATCGAGGCAGACCATCAGCGCGATTGAAAAGGGCGATTATAACCCTACGATTAACCTCTGCATTGCGATTTGCAGGGCGCTCGGAAAGACGCTTAATGATTTGTTTTGGGACGATGGGTAAGCGCATTTTGCGTCTGGAGGCCCGGCTGGCGGGGGATGCGGACGGCGGGGATTATCGTTCCCATGAATATGGCACACGAAAACCGGTTTGGAAATGGAGGCATTATGAAACTCTTGTTACGTAACATTTTTAAGAACTTTGGCGAAAAAGAAGTGTTAAAAGGCATTTCCTTTTCAGCGGAGAGCGGAAGGGCATTCGGGCTTTTGGGGCGCAACGGCGCGGGCAAGACGACGACGATCCGCATTTTGATGGATGTGTTCGGCGCGGACGCCGGGGAGATTTCCATTGACGGCAAGCCGGTGGATTATAAAAATATCCGGATTGGCTACCTTCCGGAAGAACGCGGGCTGTATCCAAAGAAGAAAATTATCGATCAGCTTACGTATTTTGCCGAGTTAAACGGTATGAAGCGGCAGGAAGCCGTGAAGGCGGCCGATTACTGGCTGGGACGGCTTGGCATGGAAGAACACCGGAATAAACGGCTGGACACCCTTTCCAAAGGAAATCAGCAAAAGATTCAGCTGGTAACGGCGCTTGCGCATAATCCGCAGATTGTGATTTTAGACGAACCGTTTTCGGGCCTGGATCCGGTCAATGCGATGCTTTTAAAGGATGTGGTCAAAGAAGAAATCGCAAAGGGCAAAATCGTGCTGTTTTCCAGCCACCAGATGAATTATATCGAAGAGTTCTGCGACAGGATTGCGATTTTAAACGACGGGGTCGCCGCCATTGAAGGCGATATCCACGACATTAAGCGCAATTATGTCCGGGATAAGCTGGTTGTGCGTTCCGAAGCGGCGCAGAACATCCGGCAGGATCTGGGGAGCTGCTGCAAGTTAAAGGAAGACGGCAGTCTGTTGGTTCAGCTTTCGTCGCCGGATGAGAAGCAGGCGATGATGCAGCGGCTGGCTCAGACGTATGATCTGGATGAAATCAAGGTGTTTGAACCGTCGTTAAACGATATTTTTGTGGAGTATGCAGGAGATCAGGCAAAGGAGGCGGCCGTATGAGACAATTTGGGACCATTTTTAAATTTGAATTAAAAAGCTATCTGAAAAATAAAATATTTGTCGGCGTTACCGTGCTTTTGGTGGCGGTGATTGCGGCTGTCATGTTTTTCCCGTCGCTGATGGACGGCATCGGAGGGACAGCGGGCGGCTCGGAGTCGGAAAATGAAAGCGGGGAATCGTCCGGTACCGAGGGGCTGATGCTGTTTTTTGCTGAGGGAGTCGAGGGAGAGGAGATGCTTTTGGCTTCCTTTAAAGAGGCGTTTTCGGATTATGAAGTGGGCAAAACGGAAGACAGTGAGGAGCGTATCAAAGAGCGGGTGGCTTCGGGGGAAGCAAAATGCGCGTTTGTGCTCCGCAGTCCGACTTCTTATACGTATTATGTGGATAACTTAAGCATGTACGACGCCAATACGGGAATTGCGGACACGGTTCTTGGGAACGTGTACCAGGTGAATGCCATGACCAAAAGCGGCATGACGCCGGAACAGGTGACGGAAGCGCTGAATGTGGAGATTTTGGGAGAGACGGAGAATTTGGGCAAGGATCAGATGAGGAACTTCTTTTATACGTATATTATGATTTTTGCACTGTATATGGTGATTTTACTGTATGGGCAGATGGTGGCGACGAATGTGGCGACAGAGAAAAGCTCCAGGGCAATGGAACTTTTGATTACGAGCGCGAAGCCGGTCAGCATGATGTTCGGGAAGGTGCTTTCTTCGTGCCTGGCAGGGTTTTTGCAGATTGTAGCGGTGTTTGGTTCGGCGATTTTGTTTTACAATCTGAACAGGGAGCAGTGGGGGGATAATTATATCATTGCTTCGCTGTTTGATATGCCGGTGAGCCTGCTTTTGTATATGCTGGTATTTTTTGTACTGGGATTTTTAATGTACGCGTTTTTATTCGGGGCAATTGGTTCTACGGCGTCAAAGCTGGAGGATATCAATACCTCGGTCATGCCGGTGACGCTTTTATTTGTGGCGGGATTTGTTGTGGTTATGTTTTCAATGTCGGGCGGAAACGTAGACAGCCTTTTGATGCAGATTTGCTCCTATGTGCCGTTTACTTCGCCGATGGCGATGTTTACCAGGATTGCCATGAGTACGGTTCCGGTGTATGCGGTGGCGGCTTCGATTGCGATTTTGATCGTAAGCGTAATTGCGGTCGGAGTGATTTCGGCGAAAATTTACCGCGTCGGGGTGCTGCTTTACGGGACGACGCCGAAGATTGGGGAGATTTTAAAGGCGATGAAGAGGGCTTAAGGAAGGTCTGTCAGGCAGCCTGACGGCGGGATTTTTTAGAAAAGGTGTGAATAAGGATGGAACAGACAGCGGCGGATATTATGCGGATGCTTGAAATGGGATGCGAGAGGATCGTACTCAGTAAGCCCGCAAAGGCGGGGGAGTACCGGAGGGTAAATATCCTCAAAAAAGCGGATGCGTACCAGATAGAAAAATTAACGGAGAAACAGGCATTCCATGAGCATACCGCAGACAGACAGGTTCTGGCAGAGCGTATTTTGGAGTGGTTAAACGGGACATTCCGGCAGTTAAACGGGTTTGGGAACGGGACGGAATTTATTTTTCTGGTTTCCAAGAAAGGAAAAGTGACGTTTCAAACAAAAAAGACGGCTCTTGCGCCGGGCGCGCAGGATGCGCACGACAGGAAGAAGAGGTATCTGTTAGAAGAAGGGGAAATCATTCCGCCGCTTGTGGATATGGGCGTTTTTACGGCAGAGGGGAAGGTGGCGGCTTCCATGTATGACAAATTCCGCCAGATAAACCGGTTTCTGGAGATCATAGACGATGCGGTCCGCACGCTGCGCACACAGTGTCTGAATATCATTGATTTTGGGTGCGGGAAATCGTATCTGACATTTGTTTTGTATTATTACCTGACCCAAAAGCGCCGTCTGAAGGTGCAGATGGTGGGCCTGGATTTAAAGGCAGACGTGATGGAGCGGTGCAGCCGGGCGGCGCAGCAGTACGGCTATGAAGGGCTCAGGTTTGAAATCGGGGATATTAACGGGTACCGGGCGCCGTTTGAGGTGGACATGGTGGTATCCCTGCACGCCTGCGATACGGCGACGGATTACGCGCTTTACAATGCGGTGGAATGGGGCGCAAAGCTGATTTTTTCCGTCCCGTGCTGCCAGCATGAGTTAAACGGGCAGATGAAAAGCGATACGTTTTCCGTGATGACGCGGTACGGGATTATCAAGGAGCGGTTTGCGGCGCTTGCGACAGACGCGATTCGGGCGAATTTGCTGGAATACTGCGGGTATAAGACGCAGGTGCTGGAATTTGTGGATTTGTCGCATACGCCGAAAAACCTGTTGATCCGTGCGGTCAGGCGGGAAGGAGGCGATGGCGCGCACCGGGCGAAAATGCTTGCGGAGGCGCGGCGCATGATGGAGGAATTCGCCCTTATGCCGACTTTGTACCGGCTGGCGGTAGAAGAAAACGGCGTTAAGATTGCAAAACAGCCTGGGGATCGGGTGCGGGTGACGGTACGGGAACGGGATAATTGATAAAAAATGGTATAATCCTCCTTTTTTACGCCATACTTAATAGAAACTGAAAAAAGGAGGAGCAAAAATGCGCGCTGTAGTAGACAAGGACACCTGCATAGGCTGCGGTTTGTGTGCGGCGACCGAGCCTTCGGTATTTGTAATGGACGACGACGGCAAGGCCAAGAGCATTGCAGATACAACCGAAGAAAACAAGGATTCTGTGGAATCCTGCATTACCGGATGCCCGGTGAACGCAATTCATGCAGAATAAAAAGACACACCTTCAAATGCTTTTGTTTGAAGGTGTGTCTTTCTCTTTGGGCCGGCGCCAGCCGTGCGGTATTTGAATAATTTGATGCCATAATCCATGCACCTTGTACCTGGAGAAGCAATTTCGATAATCCAGTCCGGCGCGCCCAGGCATCCGTGTTCATCCAGCTTATCTTTGTCGCAGATAACGGAAATATCCGGTTCTACATAATTTCGGTTGTCTGCGTTTAAGAAAACGGCAAAAGGAGCCGGGTAAACTTCGCAGCTTCCTTTTTTGGAATCAATAAAATCCGCGATTGCCCTGGAAAGAAAAAAAGATAACCGCTGGTGAATCCGGTTCGGCGGCGCCATATCGTAGATCTGTCCGTTAATTAACTCCGATCGCTTCCCGTCCGGAAGGGCGTAAATATCGTCTGTGGTATATTGCTGCGTTTTGGCAAATCCCATAGAGTAAGCCTCCTTTTTATGTGGATATCTGTTATTCAGGATAGCATACCCGTAAACCGCGGTCAAAGTTTATTTTCGCCCATTTACAAATCCTGTAATCTGCGCTAAAATATAGGGCAGTTTGCAAACGTCCGGAGGTGTTTTGATGGGATTTTTACAGGTAATGTGGAAGAAGAAGGATACGGAAGCGGCAGGAGGAATCATGTATATTATTGCGGGACTCGGGAATCCTGACAAAAAGTATGTCAATACCCGCCACAATGTCGGATTTGATGTCATTGACGCGCTGGCGGAACAATACAATATAAATATGAATATCAGAAAACACAAAGCCGTCTGCGGGATCGGGACGGTGGAAGGCGTCAAAGCGCTTCTGGTAAAGCCGCAGACCTATATGAATTTAAGCGGGGAAAGCGTCGCGGAAATTCTGGCGTATTATAAGCTGAATGCGGCCGGGCATCTTCTGGTGGCATACGACGATGTCAGCCTGGCCTGCGGGAATATCCGGATCCGGGCAAAAGGGAGCGCCGGGGGGCATAACGGTATCAAAAACATTATTGCGAGAACCGGCAGCGACGCGTTTGCACGGATCAAAATCGGTGTGGGAGAAAAGCCTGCCGGATGGGATCTGGCGGATTATGTGCTGGGCCGTTTTTCACAGGCGGAACGCAGGCTGATTGACGGGGCGGTTGCCGATGCCGTAACGGCGGCTGGATATGTGGTAAACGGCGGGATTGATCGCGCCATGAACGAGTTTAACAGGAAGAATCGGGAGTAATATGAGAGCATTTTTAGAGCCGCTGCGCGCTATGGAGGAGCTGGAAAAGCTTCGGGCGCAGCTTCGGGCAAAACCGGGTTTGAGGATGGTTTCCGGATGTATTGATTCGCAAAAACCGCATCTGACGTATGGATTGGGCAATGATTTTAAATATAAGATCATTGTCACTTTTAATGAGCAAAAGGCGCGTGAACTGTACGAAGAATACCGTTTTTATGATCCGGATACGGTTTATTATCCGGCAAAGGATATTTTGTTTTACCAGTCGGATCTGCGCGGAAACGTGCTGACAAGGGAGCGGATTTTGGCTCTTAAGACCATAGCGGAGAAAAAACCGGTTGCGCTTGTTACGACGTACGACGCGCTGATGAACCGCCTTCAGAAGCCGGAGCGGTTTTTGGAGGCGGTGAAAACCTACCGCGTGGGGGACGCCGTGGATTTGGATCGGTTGAAAAAAGAACTGGTGGAGATCGGCTACGAGCCGGCGTACCAGGTGGAATCGGCCGGGCAGTTCGCGGTCCGGGGCGGGATTTTGGACATTTTCCCGCTGACCGAGGAAAATCCGTACCGGGTGGAATTTTGGGGCGACGAGATTGATTCGCTGCGCAGCTTTGACGTGGAAAGCCAGCGTTCCATTGAAAATTTAGACGCTATGGAACTGTACCCGGCGTCGGAACTGATTTTGTCTGCCAAACAAAAAGCGGCCGGGCTAAAGCGGATACAGGCGGATGCGGATCAGCTGTATGCGCATTACCGCGGCGAGATGAAAACGGAAGAGGCGGCGCGGATTAAGCAGTCGGTCAGCGAGCTTGCGGAAGAAATTACGGAGCAGTCGGGCACAGACGGGCTGGGTGCGTACCTGACGTATTTTGAACGGGAGACGGTGTCCCTTTTAGATTACGTCCCGGCGCAGGAGACGGTGGTTTTTCTGGACGAAGCGGCCCGGTGCGCCGAACGCGGGCGCGTGACGGAACAGGAATTTTCCGAAAGCATGAAGCAGCGTCTGGAGAAAGGATATATCCTGCCCGGGCAGATGCAGGCGCTGGCTTCGTGCAGCGAAACGGCGGCAAAGCTTCTGGCGCGCCGCTGCGTCGCGCTCGGGGCGCTGGATCAGAAGGTAAAGGAGTTTCCGGCCACAGCGCATTACGCGATTGAGGCGCGCAGCATCAGCGCATATAACAACAGCTTTGAACTGCTGATTAAGGATTTGAAGCTCTATAAAAAGAAGGGCTATACGGTGATTCTGCTGTCGGGATCTAAGACCCGCGCAAAGCGGCTGGCGGAGGATCTCTTAGCGGAAGGGCTGAACAGTTTTTATACGGAGGATTATGACCACGCGGCGAAGCCCGGGGAAGTAATGGTGCTTTACGGCAAGGCGCGCAAAGGGTATGAATATCCGCTGCTGTCGTTTGCGGTGATTTCGGAAAGCGATATTTTCGGAGCGGAAATCAAAAAAAAGAAGAAGCGCAAAAAGACTTACGAAGGGGAAAAAATCGCCAGCTTTTCCGAACTGTCCGTCGGGGATTATGTGGTGCATGAAAACCACGGGCTTGGGATTTACCGCGGGATTGAAAAAATCGAGGTCGATAAGACCGTCAAAGATTATATCAAAATCGAATACGACAAGGGCAGCAGCCTGTATATTCTGGCCACGCAGTTAGACGTGATCCAAAAATATGCCAGCGCGGATGCAAAACGCCCAAAGCTGAACAAATTAGGCGGGCAGGAGTGGCATAAGACCAAAACCCGGGTACAGGGCGCAGTAAAGGAAATTGCGTCGGAGCTGGTGGAACTGTACGCCAAACGGCAGAAAAACGAAGGGTATGCCTATGGGCCGGATACGGTCTGGCAGCGGGAATTTGAGGAAATGTTTCCGTTTGAGGAAACCGAGGATCAGGAAGCGGCCATTGAGGCGACGAAGCGGGACATGGAAAGCAGAAAGATTATGGACCGCCTGATCTGCGGGGACGTCGGATACGGCAAAACGGAAATCGCAATCCGGGCGGCGTTTAAAGCGGTGCAGGAGGGAAAGCAGGTCGTCTACTTAGTGCCCACTACGATATTGGCGCAGCAGCACTATAACACCTTTTCCCAGCGGATGAAGGATTTCCCTGTAGTCGTGGATTTGCTCTGCCGCTTCAAAAGCGGCGCGCAGCAGAAAAAGACGGTGGAAAATCTAAAGCGCGGCATGGTGGATATTGTGATCGGCACGCACCGGGCGCTGTCAAAGGACGTGGTATTTAAGGATCTGGGGCTTTTGATTATCGACGAGGAGCAGCGGTTCGGCGTGACGCACAAAGAAAAGATCAAGCAGTTAAAGCACGACGTGGACGTGCTGACGCTGACGGCAACGCCGATTCCGAGAACGCTGCATATGAGTTTAATCGGCATCCGGGATATGAGCGTGCTGGAAGAGCCGCCGTTAGACCGCCTGCCAATCCAGACCTATGTAATGGAATACAACGAAGAAATGGTAAGGGAAGCCATCGCCAGGGAGCTTGCAAGAGGCGGGCAGGTGTACTACGTGTTTAACCGTGTGAACCAGATTGCGGATGTGGCGGCAAAGGTGGCGTCGCTTATGCCGCAGGCGGCGGTGGAATTTGCGCACGGGCAGATGAAGGAGCGGGAACTCGAGGATATTATGTATCGTTTTATTAACGGAGATCGGAAGAGCGTCGTGTAGGGAAAGAGTGTGGTACCTTGTGT
>CAMSEJ010000032.1 GCA_947057405.1 uncultured Roseburia sp. | reverse complement strand
GGTTGCGGTTCCGGCTGCAACCGGAGTTACAGTGGCTGTTTTGCTGTCAGAGTCGTTAGCCGCTACGGTAGCGATGGATTGAGCGCTGGATGTCCAGGTTACTGTTGCATCGGCATCTGCATTTTCAACGGTTGCTGTTATGGTACCCGTAGCGCCGTTTGCTGTCAAAGACAAGGTTGTAGGATTTAATGTAATACTTGTTTCCTGAGTCTGGGCAGCTGTTACGGTTACGGCACAGGTTGCTGTTATTTCGGCTCTGGAACCATCCTCGCTTGCCGGTAATGTAGCTTTGATATTGGTAGTTCCTGCTGCGACTGCTGTAACGGTTACAGGACCATCGGCTTCGGATACGGTGGCAATACTTTCGTCATCACTGGACCATGTTATTTGGTCTGTTGTGCTATCAGGTGTAATCGTTGCTGTTAAGGTATCTGTTGCGCCTACTGCTAAGGATAACGATGTTTTACTTAACGTTATTGTGACTTCCTCTGTTTCAGCAGTAGTGGCATCTTCTTCCTGCAATAGCATAAGCTCGTCAGAATATGCAGCCGGTTCGTTTGTAACTTCTGTTGCTAAAACAGGCATATTCGTTGACAGTACCATGCTGAGTGACAGTATTACGCTTGCCAGACGCTTAAATTTCTTGAAATTCATACTGTGGATTTTTTTAAGAGAATTGGAACAATATCAGAGAATTTTATTATTGGGGTAAAATGGTAATTGTTTTATTTTTGTTATTGTGATATAGTAAACTATAGAAAAGGCATCTGCTGGGAACAGATGCCTCGGGTGCTACCGATAGACGGTTAGCCTAAAAAAGTTGCTAAAATAGCCGCTTAGTTATTCAGACCGAGGCGGCTATTTCTGCGTTTTATTATTATCCTTGCTTCCGATGGCATATCCCAGACCGAAGCAAGTAACACACAAACTAATTACTGCAATAAGTCCTTCGATAGTCAACATCCACTCAGCCCTCCTTTCCCAGATTCCCAAACGGGTTTCTATGTAAACGGAGGGTCACAGTCCCTCCGGAGAGGGCTAACCGCCTACCATCTTGGCAGTACCTGGAAAAATACTATCATAATTCGACATAAAATACAACAGCATTTCCAACAAATAATATATTCTGCATTTCCCTCACTTCCTTTAATTTCCTCTCTAAAAGCTTTACGGTATTTAATCAATCCCAAAATATAGTTGATATTTGGGGGTTAATATGGTACATTAGACGTAAAGAAGGACATCTGCCAAAGGCAGATGCCCAGGGTGCTACCGATAGACGGTTAGTCCCAAAAACAATTTTACTGAAATAGTCGCTCAGTTTTCCAGACCGGGGCGGCTATTTCTGTGTCTTATTAATATCCTTACCAAAGGAGTATCCGATTCCAAAGCATGTCAAGCCGAAACTCAACACTGCAATCAGTTCCATAATATCCATGGCTCAGCCCTCCTTTCCCAGATTCCCAAACGGGTTTCTATGTAAACGGAGGGTCACAGTCCCTCCGGGGAGGGCTAACCGCCTACCATCTTGGCAGTACCTGGAAAAATACTATCATAATCCGACATAAAATACAACAACATTTCCAACAAATAACATCTTCCGCATTTCCCTTAAACCCTTCAATCCCTCTCATCCCCCTCAAAAAATCCACAGTATGAATTTGAAGAAATTTAAGCGCCTGCTCAGCGTCGCTCTCTCCGCCAACATGCTCCTGTCCACCAACATGACAGCGCTTGCGGCCGAGACGGCAGCGCCCATACAGGCAAACACTGCTGTTGAACAAGAAATCCACGATCACGACTGGCAGTTAGAAACAACACAAAAAGCTCCCACAGCCAACGAATCCGGCTGGGGCACATATGTATGTGAATGTGGGGAAATCCAGGAAGGTGCCATCGAGCCAGCGTCTTTTATTGCAGACGAAAACGTTGATGATACAACAACTGCAGCGACAGGCGTAACCCTGGGAGAAAATACCAAAACCTTAATCATAGGTGAATCGTATACTCTAAAAGCAACCGTAACGCCAGAAAATGCAACCGCCATTCTAACATGGAAAGCAGAACTGGCAAACCAAAACGGCGACCCGACTGCAGTACAAATAACAGCTAATCCCGAAAATGGAACTGCTGCGATAACGCCAACCCAAGCAGGGACGATAACTGTTACTGTCGAAACGGACAACAGTACTCCTGAATCCCCCATAAAAGCTACATGTACCATAACCGTTGTCGAGCATACCCACGTATACACAGCAATGGGGCGTAAGGCTCCGTCTTGTCAGGTAGAAGGCATGGAAGCCCATTATGTATGTAATGAAAATATTAAGGATGGGGAGAAATGCGGCCGGCTGTTTGCAGAAAAAAATGGACCGGCGGTTACAGCCGATGAGCTCAAGATTCCAAAAGATGCACACCAGCCGGTTCAGCATCCCGCAGCCGATGCAAATAACTGTGTAAGAAAGCTGCCGGTACGTTATGAGTGTAAAAAGTGCGGAAGATTCTATATCGACATTGAAAAATTCCAGAAAGATACCGGCACCGAGGAAGGCAACCAGTATCAAGAGAAGACAGATTACTGGACAAAAGAAGCTGATCTCAAAGGCATAGAAAGTCCAAACGGCCACAAATACAGCTACACCTTCGATTGGAGTGGCTTAAATGTTGATGGATTTCAATCCGGAAAAGACAACGGCGTAAAAGTGACCCGTCAATGCAGAAATACAGATATCGGGTGTACTGTAAGCGAATCCGCTCAGGCGGCTGATATTTCAGTCACCAAAGCCACTTCATCCGGCTATGACTGTACACAAGGCGGCAGTGCAACCTATACCGCAACGGCTAAATTCAAAACAGGTTCCAAAGAAGAGGATTTGAAGGATAACCCTCACACAGAAACCTCAACTAAAATCGTGCAGATGCCAAAACGCGATAAGCATGATTTTGAATTTAAATTCGTATGGACTCAATTTAAACCTGCAGCAGATGAAAACAATAAATTAACGTTTGAACCGGCGCAGGTTACAATAGAAGAAAATACGTCCTGTAAAGTTTGCAGTAAATCATTTGATAAGACGGCTGCGGAAATGAAAGTCGTATTAGCTGACTCAGAAACCTTCGATCCGGAGAAAGACACCATTTCCTGCGGTGGAAGAAAAATCAAATTTGTTGCCATATACCTGGATAAAAACACCAAGCAGGAGCTTGCCCGTTCCGGGGAAAAAGAAATAGAGGTAAGTGGACAGGGACATGAATTAAAGCGCGTCAGCGCCGTAGCAGCAACCTGTGACACAAACGGTAACCATGCATATTTTGAATGCGGAAAATGCGGAAAAAAATTCTGGGATGGCGATGGCACATCTGCAATCGAAAAAGAAAGCGATACCAAAATCGACGCATTGGGTCATCTGTTTTTACAGCCTGAGTTTGATTGGGAAAGCGAATTACAGATCGGGCCGGCAAAGGCAACATTCGAATGTAGGACCTGTAAGGCAACAGTGGTAATGCGCGGTTTAACGGTTGAGTCAGGAGGATCTTACGAAAAACCTGACACTGATGGAAAAACTTGCGGTGAAAAAGCAGAGTTATCCTATCCGACAAAAGTGGCATTTGATCGGCGTGCCGTTTTCAAAAAAGCAGACGGAACCTACGGATATAACGAGGAGTATGACGGTATAAATCCGATTACTTACAACGGTTTTGTCAAAAAACAAGCGGTTATAAACCACGAATTTGAAATATTGCCGGATGGTATAGAATGGACGGATACAAACACTAATAAGGATATCACACAAGGTTTGTCCGCTACTATGACATGTAAAATCTGCGGAGAAGAAATTATATTTGAATCAGAGGACGGCAGCACGGGTTCATATAAGGCAGAGGGCTCTACAATCACGGATGTAACCGGCAAAATGACGATTACATTAAATGACCAAACCAGTGATTACGAAGCAGCCACCTGTACAAAACCGGGAACTGCTGTTTATGACATCAAGATTACCTGCAATACACATGAAACAGGTGGAATCAAGAACCTTTATGATGTTGACGGAAGAACATCAACTACAGTTGCAGCGTTAGGCCATGCATATGTGGTGACATCTATTTTATGGGGTGATAACGGAACAACAGGAGACGTTGGCAGTGAGGTACCTAACGATACCGTAAAAGTCATTCTGGAATGCACCAGAGGAGACGATGCCAGGACAGGTGTAACAACCGCTCCTGCAGATGGCAGCAATGAAGTAGCTGTAACCCTGGCATATGAAGCAATTACAGATCCGGAAGCCGGATACGTGAAAAAATCATGTATGAAGAACGGCGTACAGGTCTGGGGAGTAACCGTTACTTATGGTGACGAAGAAGTGCCAAATGCAACAGAAGGCCAGGAATTATATGTTCGGAAAACCACTGCGTCAACAGGTCATGACTATGAAACGGAGACAGCGAAGATTGTATGGGATTGGAGCAATTATGGGACGGAAAAAGATGATTACGACCAGGATGCGCTCATATTAAAACCCGGCATAGATCCAAGTGCGGATAAAGTCTACGCTTATTTCCCGTGCAAAAACTCAGAATGTGACAATCTGGAAGATAACGCCAATGGCCCTGCCGGATCAATAAACGGCAAATGGGCTCTGAAAGAGGAAGCAGAGGTGACACTCAAGAAAACAGAAGACGGTGAGGAACCGGCCGGGTGTACCAAGTCCGGGTATGTTAGTTATATCGCCAAACTGGCTCTTGAGGAAGATGAAACCGAAGACGACAGGATATCGAAAGAGCAGAAGTTTTTTGCCAAGGCAACGGGTCACAACTGGGATCGGAAAGTTACCTGGAAGTGGGAAGCAGCGGAAGCCGTTGATAACATCCGTGCAGCAAAGGCTTATAAATTAACTGCTACCGTAAAATGCAACAACATCGGATGCGAATATGGAGCAGGAGAAGGTAAACATCCTCTTACCTATACCGTCTATACAGACGACAGGGACGTGGACGGCAATTCAAACGGCTGCAGGGTGCAGATTACAAAAAATATCCAGCCCGCTTCCTGTGAGAAAGAAGGCTGGGAGTCTTATGTAGCCAAGGCAGAGTTTGCAGATCCGGATAAAAGCGAACTTATCAAATTCCAGGAAGGCACGGATACCTTTTCCAAATCCATGGTTACGGCAGCTCTGGGTCATGAGTACGTAACAGACTGGATGTGGAAAGGTATTGTCAAAGATGAGAATGGGGAAGAAAAAGAGATTGATATACCAAAGGATTATCAGGGTACGGTAATCCGATACACATCCGCAACAGCGATAACAGGATGTAAAAATGAAACAAATTCCGTTACGGAACCGGCTGAAATCAGTCTGGATTACGGAATCATTGACGGCGAAAAGCTCGAACAGCCTACCTGTGACAAAGGAGCCGTTGCATACTATACGGCTGTAACGGAATCCGGCAAAAGAAACGTGCGGGCGATTGAGATGCCGGCGCTGGGCCATAACCCGGGCTGGAAAATCAATCCGGACTGGGATGAAATCGACGAAAACACCACCGGTATCAAAGCCGTACAGGGATGTCTGAATGAAATTCCGGAGGATGTATGGACGAATCCCGGAAATTATACAATTAAGGACGTAACCGTAGCAAAAGATGACACACATGGTCCGACCTGCGAAAAGGGAGGTACGGTAATCTGGACCTTACTGGCAGGCGGCCAGGAAATCGGCACACATGAAATCACCACGGAACAGCCGGTGAAGGGCGCCCATAAAATAGACGTGAAATGGGAAACCCTGAAAGCAGTTGACCGGGATGCAGACGGCATCGTAACCTATGAAGTAGAAGGCGCGTTAACATGCGCATACGATGCAAAGCATAGCAAAAAGGTACTTCTGGAAGCGGTAGCCGAGCTTGGAACAGCCGACTGTTTGACACCGCCGCAGGGCAGCGTAGCCTACACGCTCACTCCGGTAAAACAGGAAGAGACGAAAGACGGCGCCACAAGTATGACAGACATCGCAAAAGAAGATTTAGCGAAAATGGTAATTATTGGCGGCAGCGCTCAGTCAAGGCCTTACGGGAACACGAATGCACATGGCGACAACGAAGTGTTTTATCGTATAACAGCAAAAACATCGGATAACTGCAGCGAAACAAGCTATCCGCTGCATTACCGCTGCAGGCACTGCGGGAAAACCTATCGGAATTCCAGCGCTACAGAGGAAATCAACGTTTCTATGCAGGCGCAGGGCCACTTATATGGAGACCCGGCATTCCGCTGGTCAGAAGACGGAACCAAAGTTCAGGCCGTATTTACCTGTACCAGGTCAAATTGCCCGGACAAAACAAATGAAGCCATAGGGCATCCCCATACCAGGGAATTCTGGGCGCAGATTGACGGGCAGAAGTTCGTTGACAAAAAGCCGGAATGCTCTGCTTCCGAAAACAACGGAGGAAAAGGAATCGCTTATTATCCCGTAAAAATCGACTTAAGCGGGGAAGAGGACAAACAGGGATTCACTACGCTGGTTTACAGCGTTGACGCAGGAGTGGAACTGCCTCCGGTGCTGCATAATTTTGTAGAAAAAGACGGCAAAATGCAATGCCAGTGGTGTGGTGCGAAAGCCGATTCGCTTGTTCAGATTACGTTTAAAGGACTGAATCGGACGATCAGCGAAAAATGGCTTGAGCGCAGCACGACTTCGGCTGATTTGCGTTTGGCAATCCCGGCTGCTCCGAATCAGGTAGGGTATCGTTTTATCGCATGGGAATTAAACGGGGCAGAATATGCCACGCAGAGTACCCTGGCAAATGCACTGTATACGCAGTACACAGCCTCAAACGACCCAATCGTAGTTTCTGCAAAGTACGAAGCAATTCGTGCGCAGGGAAGCGTACAGGTAATATATGCCTTCGGAGACCAGACGGAAGAAAAGGCTGCGCAAAGCGGCGACATCGGCGTTAATCTGCCTGTCAAAGCAGAAGCTGCCATTTTAAGGGATAATCAGACATACTATTTCTCTCATTGGTCCAGCAATCAGGAAGGAACGGATACGCTTGGCACAGGCTTAAGCTATGAAGTATTTATAAACAAAGAAGGACAGAAAAACGTTTATGCAATTTATACGACAGAGCAGCCGGAAGAACAGGAAAAACTGCTGGTTGCCCTTAGCGATAAATATGTGACACCTGCATCTGCGGCAAATCCGAAAAACAAGATTTCCTTCACGTTTACCATCAGCGGACTCGAAGAATCCGGTTTTGAATTTGTAGACAGCGGTATTTTATATGATACCAAAGACGCAGCTAATGCTACAGCAAAAACCCTGAACTTAGAGAATGCGGATGCTAAAAAGCTGGTATTAAACGGTGTGAAGACCAATACAATAACGGTTGGCGTCAGTGAAACCGGCAAGCTGATTGCTGTCAGGGGATATCTGCGTTATACGGACGGCAACGAAATATATACCGTTTATTCACAGGTAGAAAAAGCTTCCTATAACAGCATTGTAAACGGCAATTAATTTTGCTTTCTCATAAGAAATGGCCGGCGCCGGGGTTTCCGGCACAACCGGACACAGGCTGGAAGCAGGCAGAGACGATGCGTGGAAATCAAAGCCTTTTTAAAACGCAGCGTTTGGAGCGCCGCGGGGTTCTTTAGGAAGCCCGCGGCTTGGAAAGGAGGTGGCTTTTCATGAAAAAATATGAAAAACCGTACATGGAAATCGCATATCTTGAGACAGAAGATATTGTAACAACAAGTGACAACGGGCAGGGTGAGATCGAAGATTAATCCCGTCTTAGCGATATTCTGACAGAAAAGGGGCCGTCGGTTTATACCGATTCTGTCCCCTGATATCGAAAAAACAAAATCCCATGGAAATTCAGGCTTTTATAAGCTCCTGAATTTTCATGGGATTATTTTAATGGTTCAGCCGGGTTGCGGATACCGTCTGCGGTGTGTTATCATAGAAAACAGATTGGGGCAGGAAAATATCTGCCGGCAAAAGGAGCGGTACAGATGAATATTGCAGAAATTGCGGAACTGGCAGGCGTATCCCGGGCAGCCGTTTCGCGCTATTTCAATAACGGTTATATCTCAAAAGAAAAACGGGAAATCATCCGCAGAGTTGTGGAGGAGACCGGGTACCGTCCGTCTGCCCAGGCGCAGACACTCAGAACGAAAAAAACGAAAATGATAGGCGTCATTGTTCCGAAGCTGGCTTTTTCTTCCATGGGGCAGATTGTGGACGGAGTTCTTTCTATATTAAATGAAAGCGGTTACCAGGCGCTTTTGGCGGCTGCCGGAAATAATCCCCGGAAGGAATTGGAATATCTGAATGCATTTCGTGACAAACAGGTAGACGGTATCATACTCGCTGCAACAATTCTTGGCGCGGAACACAAACGGCTTTTGAAAACGCTCTCTGTTCCGGTTGTACTGGTAGGACAGAGGCTCTGCGGATATTGCTGCGTGTTCCACGACGACTATCACGCGACCTACGATCTGACCAGATTTATACTGGAGAAGGGAAGGAAAAGGCCGGGGTATATCAGCGCCGTGCGCCGGGATCAGGCAGTCGGAGAAGAGCGCTTCCGGGGATTTGCGGACGCGGTGCGCGATATGGGAATGGAAGCCGCTGCGGCAAATACGGTAATTGCCCCGTATACCGCTGCCGCAGGATATGAGAAGACAGGAGAGCTTCTGGATAAATGCGGGGAGTTAGACAGTATTATCTGTGCAACCGATACCATAGCTTTAGGAGCCGTAAAGTATCTGCGCGATCATAAGATTGAGATGCCCCGACAGGTTCTTGTGGCAGGGCAGGGGGATTCGGAGCCGGTGCATATGATGGTCCCCGGTATTGTTACCGTCCATTATTATTATGAGAAAAGCGGCGAAGCCGCAGCACGGCTGCTTTTTGATCTGCTGGAGGAAAAAGCAGGCGCCGTAAAGGAAGTAAAGCTGGGGTATTACCTTGTAGATCTCCAGGGCGCTCCGGCTTTTGGTGCTGCAGATTCCTTATAATCAGAAAATAAAGAGAAAAAATGCGGGATTTTTGGATAAAATTGATAATGTGAAACCGATTTCACAAAGATTTGGTAAAATGTAGATGGAAATTTGTTGGAAGTGTCAATTTACAAAAAAAAGAGCAGGGAGTATGATAATCAGGCATCTGAGATGGATCACATATCAAAAATATGTGCAGGTTTTTCAAGGAAAGGAGAATCATTATGTATCGTTTAAATTTAAAACAGATTCCGAATGCAGAAAAATTGGAGAAAGTGATCAAAGGAAGCAAGGGAAATGTACTCTTAAGACTCCCGAATAACGAAGTGTACGATTTAAAAGAAGATAAAATGGGAACACAGCTTTTGAAAGTCCTTGTCCCGGGAGCGGACGGGATGGATATCCAGGTATCGGACGGAGAAGATTTCATTCAGTTTGTATCGTATATGATGAATGCGGCAAGCTAATACTCCATCCGGACAGAAATCAGAACGAAAAGAAGGGCTATGATATGCAGGCAGACGGCATATCATAGCCCTTTGTTTTTGATTGTGAAAACCGCCGGTATGTAGTATAATGGTTTCGGTAAAGAAAAGGAACGGACGGCTATGGCCGGCCCGGCAAAACGAATCAGGGAGGGAGACGTTATGTTTCATGCAGCAATCCGTACTTTAATCGCCGTAATGTGGCTGGCAGCAGCTTTTGTAAGCGGCGTTCTGGGCAATAACATTACACTGGCAATCATTTATATTGTCCTTGGATGCGCATTTGCCTATTCCGCTTACATCATGTGGAAAAAGGAAAAATCCCGAAAAAAATAACCATTTTAAACCCGATACAACAGGAAACAGAAACGGAGGATTGCCATGTCATTCACCCATCTGCACGTTCACACCGAATACAGCCTTTTGGACGGTTCAAATAAAATAGGCGAATATGTAGCCAGAGTAAAAGAGCTGGGCATGAATGCCGCCGCCATCACCGACCACGGCGTGATGTACGGTGTGATAGATTTTTACAAAGCCGCCAAAGCCGCAGGGATCCGCCCGATTTTAGGCTGCGAAGTCTATGTTGCCCCCAATTCCCGCTTTGACAGGGAAACTTCGCACGGCGAAGACCGCTACTACCATCTGGTGCTTCTTGCCGAAAACAACCAGGGTTACGCCAACTTGGTTAAAATTGTCTCCAAAGGTTTTGTCGACGGCTATTATTATAAACCGAGAGTGGATATGGAAGTGCTAAAGCGGTACCACGAAGGGATTATCGCGCTGAGCGCCTGCCTTGCCGGGGAAGTGCAGCGGTATCTGGTGCGCGGCCTGTACGAGGAAGCCAAAAAAACGGCTTATAAATACTGTGCCTGTTTTGGGGAAGGCAATTTCTTTTTGGAACTGCAGGATCACGGCATTCCCCAGCAGCAGACGGTCAACCAGCAGCTTTTGCGCCTGTCAAAGGATACCGGGATCGCCCTGGTGGCTACCAACGACGTCCACTACACCTACGAAGCGGACGCCGAACCCCACGATATCCTGCTCTGTCTGCAGACGGGCAAAAAATTAAGCGACGAAAACAGGATGCGCTACGAAGGCGGCCAGTACTATGTCAAATCCGAAGAAGAAATGAAGGCGCTTTTTCCCTACGCCATAGAAGCAGTGGAAAATACGCAGAAAATAGCAGAGCGCTGCCAGGTGGAAATTGAGTTTGGGAATACCAAGCTGCCGGATTTTCCCGTACCGGACGGATTTACAACCTTTGAATATTTGCAGAAGCTGTGCTATGACGGCTTAAAGGAACGCTATCCCGACAATGCGGATGCCCTAAAGCCCCGTCTCGACGAAGAACTCGGCGTCATTAAAAATATGGGGTATGTCGAATATTTTCTGATTGTATGGGATTATATCCGCTTTGCCAGGGAGCAGGGCATTATGGTAGGTCCCGGGCGCGGCAGCGCGGCGGGAAGCCTGGTTTCTTACACCACCGGGATTACAAATATTGACCCGATCCGCTACGGGCTGATTTTTGAACGGTTCTTAAATCCGGAACGGATTTCCATGCCTGATATCGACGTGGATTTCTGCTTTGAGAGACGCCAGGAAGTCATAGACTACGTTGTGGAAAAGTACGGCAAAGAATGCGTGACGCTGATTATCACGTTCGGTACGTTAGCGGCAAGGGGCGTAATCCGCGACGTAGGGCGCGTTATGGATTTGCCGTATGCGTTTGTGGATACCATTGCCAAAGGCATTCCAAACGAGCCGGGGGCGTCCATTACGATTGACCGGGCGCTTAAGATGAACCCGGAGCTGCGCTCCATGTATGAAAACGACGAACGGGTGACACGCTTAATCGACATGTCAAAGCGGCTTGAGGGGCTGCCCCGGCATTCGTCCACGCATGCCGCAGGCGTCGTGATTTCCCAGAAGCCGATGGAGGAATACGTACCGCTTGCGAGAGGTACGGACGGTATGGTTACCACCCAGTTTACGATGACGACGATTGAAGAGCTGGGGCTTTTGAAAATGGATTTTCTGGGGCTGCGCACCCTGACGGTCATTCAGAATGCCGTGCGGATGGTGCAGAGTGCCCGCGGCATTTCTCTGGATATCGACCGGTTGGATTTTGACGATTATGCCGTATTTGAATCGCTTGGGACAGGCAAAACCGAGGGCGTGTTCCAGCTGGAAAGCGCCGGAATGAAAAATTTTATGAAAGAGTTAAAGCCGCAGAATCTGGAGGACGTCATAGCGGGTATTTCGCTTTACCGCCCCGGCCCGATGGATTTTATCCCGGCGTATATCCGCGGGAAAAACAACTCCGGCCAGATTACCTACGACTGCCCGCAGCTGGAGCCGATTTTAGAGCCGACCTACGGCTGCATTGTTTACCAGGAGCAGGTGATGCAGATTGTGCGGGACCTGGCGGGCTATACCTGGGGCAGAAGCGATCTGGTGCGCCGCGCCATGTCCAAGAAAAAACAGTCCGTTATGGAACAGGAGCGCAGAAATTTCGTATTCGGAAATCCGGACGAGCAGGTGGCGGGCTGTGTGGCAAACGGCATAGACGAAAAAACGGCGAATAAGATTTTTGACGAAATGATTGATTTTGCCAAATATGCGTTTAACAAATCCCATGCCGCAGCCTACGCCGTCGTAGCGTATCAGACAGCGTATTTAAAATATTATTATCCGGAAGAATATATGGCGGCGCTGATGACCTCCGTACAGGATCATGTGACGAAGGTATCCGAATATATTCTGACCTGCCGCCGG
>CAMSEJ010000031.1 GCA_947057405.1 uncultured Roseburia sp. | reverse complement strand
TACACAAGGTACCACACTCTTTCCCTACACGACGCTCTTCCGATCTGACAGGATTTTAACGTTCCGGTTCTCCGCCTGAATCCAGACGTACGGAACGGCCGCATTCTGAATCCGTTCCGCCAAATCGCGGTCTGCCTCCGTACCCTTTTGGGCAATGATCTCGCCGGTCGTCACATCAACAACGTCTTCCGCCAGTACCTGCCCGCCGATCCGGTTTTTTAACGCCAGCTTTTTATTGAATTTATAACGCCCCACCTTTGCCAGATCGTACCGCCTGGGGTCGAAAAACATAGCAGAAATCAGGCTCTCCGCGCTCTCTACGGTCAACGGCTCGCCTGGTCTGATCTTCTTGTATAATTCTAACAAACCCTCTTCGTAATTCGTCGCCACGTCTTTTCCGAAGCTGGCCATAATCTTGGGTTCTTCGCCAAATAAATCTATGATCTCCTGGTTGCTGCCAATGCCAAGTGCACGGATCAGCACCGTGATCGGCACTTTCCTTGTCCTGTCTACTCGTACATAAAAAACGTCATTGGAATCCGTCTCATACTCCAGCCATGCCCCGCGGTTCGGGATCACGGTGCAGGAGTATAATTTTTTACCAACTTTATCGTGTGAAACTGCATAATAAATGCCGGGGGAGCGTACCAGCTGGCTGACGATAACACGCTCTGCGCCATTGATCACAAACGTCCCTGTCTCTGTCATAAGAGGAAGATCGCCCATGAAGATCTCATGTTCATTGATTTCATCCATTTCCTTGTTGTAAAGCCTGACCTTTACTTTTAAGGGCGCCGCATAAGTGGCATCCCGTTCTTTACATTCCGGGATCGAATATTTCACGTCATCCCTGCACAATGTAAAATCCGTAAATTCCAGGCTCAGATGTCCACTGTAATCCGCTATCGGCGAAATGTCTGCAAATACTTCCTTTAACCCGTCACTTAAAAACCATTGGTAAGAGTCTTTCTGGACTTCAATCAGATTCGGTATTTCCAGGACTTCCTTCTGCCGTGAGTAACTCATACGTAAACCTTTTCCAGCCTGCACCGGACGTATTCTGTTTTTCTCCATTGACGTTTCACCTCTCATTTTCATTTATACAAGCAGTTTTGTTTGCAAAAATCTTTGCTGCACCAACAGACACAGCAAAGCTGTGTCAACACAATAGTGCACGGTATATTATATTACAAGCTCCGACGGGATGTCAAGTGATATTTACCGCCGATTCACGGGTTTTTCAAAAACCGCCTGCCGCAAAGCGCCTGATTTCGTATAATCCAAAAAAAGACGCGGCCCGCCCGGGAATGTATTCCCGCCGAACCGCGTTTTAAATACCGGATTACAAAAACGCGTATTTACAGATAAACAGCACCGCCAGCACATACATAAGCGGCGTAATCTTTTTTGCCTTCCCGCATACCGCCTGAATCACGACATAGGAAATCACCCCGAGCGCGATTCCCTCGGAAATACTGTACACCATCGGCATCGCAATCATGCACAGATATGCCGGCACCGCCTCTGCCGCGTCGTGAAAATCCACGTCCAGTATGGCAGATACCATCAAAAACCCGACGAAAACCAGCGCCGGCGCCGTAGCAAATCCCGGAATCGCGGTAAAGATCGGCGCAAAGAAGATCGCAAGCAAAAACAAAATTCCTGTCACAACAGATGCCAGGCCTGTCCTTGCCCCTTCTCCCACGCCCGCGGAGCTTTCCACAAACGTCGTCGTGGTAGAGGTTCCGAATATGGCTCCTACGGAAGTCGCAACCGCGTCCGCCAGAAGCGCCGGCTTTATCCGAGGCAGCTTATCCTGTGAATCCAGCATCCCTGCTTTAGAAGACACCCCGATTAAAGTCCCAATCGTATCAAACATGTCCACAAACAAGAAGGACAGCAGGATCACAATAAAATTAAACATACTGACACCCGAAAAATCCGCCCGAAAGCACTGTCCGAACGTCAGCCCAATCGCCGAGAAATCCGTAAGCGCCAATGACGGATACAGGGAATAAAACCCGTTTTCCGCATCGACGGTATAAATGCCCGCCGCCTGCGCCAGCATACCAAGCCCCCAGGTTGCCGCGATCCCGATTAATATCGCTCCCTTGACGCCTTTGATATACAGCACGGCCGTTCCCAGCAGACCCACAAGCGCCAGCACCGCACAGATCCCCTGTGTATGCCAGTTCCCTGCAAAATCCACATAGGACACAAGTGTGGAATCGTTTGCCACTACGATATGCGCGCCCTGCAGCCCGATAAATGCGATGAACAGTCCGATCCCTGCACTGACGCCTTTTTTCAGCGTTCCCGGGATGGCATCAAAAATCGCTTCCCGCACATTTGTCAGAGACAGCACAATAAAAATCAATCCTTCTACAAAGACCGCCGCCAGAGCGACCTGCCAGGAATATCCCATCGCGCCGCAGACCGTAAAGGAAAAATACGCGTTTAACCCCATCCCGGGCGCAAGCGCAAACGGATAATTTGCCAGAAGCGCCATAGCCATTGTCCCCACAAACGATGCCAGACAGGTTGCAATCAATACCGCGGTCGCATCCATATTCGAGCCGGACTCGCTGCCCAGAAGACTCGGATTTACGGCCAGAATATACGCCATTGTCATAAACGTGGTAATTCCTGCAATTACCTCTGTTTTTACCGTTGTGTGGTTCTCTTTTAATTTGAAAAACGTTTCGATCAAAATGTGCCCTCCCCTGTTCGGCATTTAGTTGCCTTCGTATGTAATGACGGACGCCACCTCGTAGCCGCCGAGCCGGTCCCTGCCCTTTAATCCTGCCAGCTCCATCAAAAAGATGATTTTGACCACTTCGCCGCCCAGCTCTTCAATCAGCCGCGTGCATGCTTCAATCGTTCCGCCTGTTGCAATCAGATCGTCTACCAGCACTGCCTTCTGGCCCGGTACAATAGAATCTTTATGCATCTCAATCTCCGCACTGCCGTATTCCAGATCGTATTTTGCCGAAACCGTCTCACAGGGAAGCTTGCCCTTCTTACGAATCGGTACAAACGGCTTGCCGAGCGCATAGGCAATCGGCACCCCGAAAATAAAGCCCCTCGATTCCGTGCCTGCCACAACGTCAAAATCAACGCCTTTCAACAGCTCAAGCATGGAATCAATTGCCAGCTTTAACCCCTCCGCGTCCTGCAAAACCGTTGTCACATCGCGGAAAATAATACCTTTTTCCGGAAAATCCGGAATGTTGCGGACATATTCCTCTATTTTTTTCATTTGTCTGCGCCTCCTTTTAATAAGATATCACTTCATACCCGTCGTCCGTCACAAGCACCTGCACTTCCCACTGTGCGGACGGTTTGCCGTCTTCCGTATAAGCCGTCCATCCGTTCCGTTCGTCTATGTAAATCTCAACCCGGCCCATATTTACCATCGGTTCAATGGTAAACATCATGCCCGGCACCATTAACATTTCCGTACCCCGTTTGGTGTTGTACCCGACCCACGGATCCTCGTGGAACTCGACCCCCACGCCGTGCCCGCCGATTTCCCGCACGATCGTATACCCGTGAGCAAACGCATAGTCATGGACTGCCTGTCCCATATCGCCAAGGAATCCCCAGGGCTTTACTTCCTTTAACCCCTCATTGACGCATTCCCTCGCAACCTCAACCAGCTTTTTTTTCTCGGGACTGACCTCCCCGATGCAGAACATTCGGGAAGAATCCGAATAAAACCCGTCCAAATTTGTTGAAATATCTACGTTTAAGATATCCCCCTCCTTTAGAATCACCTGTTCCGACGGAATCCCGTGGCAGACCTGATTGTTAACCGACGTACACGCGCTTTTCGGAAACCCCTGGTAATTTAATGTTGCCGGGTATCCGCCCATCCGGGTCGTTTTTTCAAACACCATCGTATTGATTTGCTCGGTGCTCATGCCCGCCTTGACTTGCGCCGCGATATAATCGAGTACCGCAATGTTGATCTTTGCGCTTTCTTTAATTCCTGCAATCTGTTCTGCTGTCTTAATCATACTGTGATCCGGCACAATGTGCCCTGCTGCCGCAAACCGGGCGATTTTGTCGTCAAACGCCTGATGGCACGCTTTGTATTTCCTGCCGCTGCCGCACCAGCACGGATCGTTTCTCCCTATTTTCTTTGCCATAATTCTTCCAGTCCCTTACTCCATCGTTATATTTCCAAAATTCAGTTTCTTTATGAGCTTCTCGTTGACAGTATAAGTATGCTCCTTTAACAGCTCCTTATACAGGCTGCCGTTTATATTATACTCCCTGTAGTCAACCCCCTGCTCGTCCGCATACGCCTGCTGCTGTTTCTGCGCCAGCGCCATGCATTGAAACTGCCTCTTGATTTCCTGCTCCGAAACGCCCAGGCGTTCCTGTCCTTCTTCCTCTAAGTCATACCAGAAATCCATTCTCTGGTTCTCCAAAAAGACCGTTTCCTCCTCGGTCAGCTCTACGCCCTCTTCTATCGCCATTCCGCAGAAAATCATATCATGAACCGCCATATCCATTGCGGCATTCCTTCCTGTCACGCGAATAAACTGTCCGTTGGTATGCGCATTCCAGTATCTGGTGGTATTCTCCAGATCATATACCCGCGCCTGCGACTCAATTTCCTGCTCCTGACGCGCCAGGTAAACCGCCAAATCCCGAAGCCGGTATGTTGTCCCGTCCACCGTATAAGCCCAGTCATCCAGATGCTCCGCATAGGCAAGCCGATCCGTCTGCTGCATCCGCACCGCAGCCGCAAGCACGACACTCCCTATCAAAAGCGTCATCCACACCATAAACCAGCGGGTCTGCCGATCCGGTTCCTTCCCAGCCATTCCCGATCTCTCCTTTGTATTTATAATACCCTGCGTACCGCCACAATGGTACGGTAGGTCGCCGATCCGGTCGTAATCCCCACAGCCGTACTCTGTGCATGTACAATCTGGCCGCCGCCCATATAAATCGCCACATGCCCGGAATAGCAAATCAAATCCCCCGGCTGTGCGTTGGCATAGCTGACCGCCTTCCCGCAGCCCTGCAGCGCTGCCGAGCTGTGCGGCAGGCTGATGCCGAAATGCGCAAATACACTCATCACAAATCCCGAGCAGTCCGCCCCATTGGTAAGGCTCGTTCCGCCCCAGACATAAGGATTCCCGACAAACTGGCAGGCATAAGACACAACCGATCCGCCGCTGACCCCGGTCGTATAGCCCGGGTTCGCCCCGCCGCCGCTGGCCGTCCCGCTGCTGTCACTGCCGCCTGTTCCGCTGCTTGTCCCGCCGCCGTTTCCTCCGCTGCCGCCGTTTTGTACAGCCTGCGCAGCACGCGCACGCTCTGCCGCTTCCGCTGCCTCCCGCTGCCTGCGTTCTTCCTCCTTGCGGATTCTGCGCTCCTCTTCCTGGATAATCTCATTCTGTGCAATAATCGTCTGTTTAAACTCGTCCGCCGCTGCCTGCGCCGTCACAAGCTGATTGTCATAATCTCCCATCTGTGCACGCTTTTTTGCCAGAACAGTCTCTAATGAATCCTGCTGTAAGGCGTATTCCTCCTGCATGGCCTCTAACTCCGCCTTCTCTGTTTCCACGGAAGACTTCAGATCCGCCACCTGCTGCACCGTAGCCTGATACTGCGTCAGAAGGTTCCTGTCATATTCATAAACATCCGATACATACTCCACCCGGTTCAGAAAATCCGACATATCCGCTGAACCGAGCAGCGCTTCCAGCATCGCCGTGTCGCCCCTTTCATACATAAACTGGATCCGCTTTTTCATAGAAGCATATTGACTCGCTTCGGTCTGTTCCGCCACAGCCAGATCCTCCGTGACCTGCACAAGCTGCGCATTCTTCGCATCCAGCTCCCCTTCCAGGATTCCGATATTAACCAGAAGGCTTACAAGCTCCTTATCCTTCTCGTCAATCTCTCCCTGCAGTGCCGACTGCTGCTGTTCAATCGCTTCAATCTGCCTGTTTGCTTCCTCCAGTTCCCGTTCTGCCTGCTCCTTTGCATCCTTCGCTTTCGACATTGTGCTGGCATTTACTGCCTGCAGGTTCGCCAATGCAAACGAAGAAATCAAAACAAGTGCCAGAACTTTCCTTTTCCCGTTTCCTTTCACGCGCATCCTCCTCAATGGATATTCTGTTAATGGGCTGTCGGTATTATAACATTATCAACACATAAACGCAAGAAAGGGACGGGGGTTTTGCAATGTTTTTGTAACAGTTCAGCCTGCACAGCCAATCAAGCAAAACGGCAGAGAATCCGGAAAGCTGAACTGTTACATGTTTTTTGCCGGGAAAAAAGCGCGCCGGCAGCGCATTGCCGGCACCGTCCGGCAGGCCGCTTACCCCACGGTTTTGATAATCAGCAGCTTCTCCCCCGCCTTTACCGCCGGCCCTGCCAAATGATTCGTCTCAATCAGATTCTCTACCGTCGTATGATTCTCCTTCGCAATCCCGAACAGCCGATCGCCGTCCCTTGCAATATACCCCACGATTCCCGGCCTTTGCTGCAAAGCCGCCAAATCCAGCTCCGTCTCTTCGATCTCTGTAATCGTCTGCCGCTCCTGCTGCTCAAATGCCAGCAGGCTCAGGCTGATAACCGCTTTTACCTCAACTGTCCGGCTGTCGCTTAAGACCGTCGTCACCTGCTCAATCCCGCCGTCCAAATGGATTTTTACCGGATTCTGCGCCCTGGGCATTTCGATCACCTGAGAAAACGGAATATAAGCCCGTTTTGATCCGACCGGCATCGCCTCATCCGGCGTCAGATAGAGAATTTCAACCGTCAGCGTCCCTTCCGCCATGACACCTTCGTCCGTTACCGAGGTCTGCTCGATTGCCAGCTTTTCCTCATTGACGCAAATCTGTAAAATATCCTCCTGCTCCGCGTCCATCTCAATTTTATCCGCCATCCGGCACTTCGCTTCGTTTTTGACCAGAAGCTTTTCAAAATCAGCCGGTAAAAATGCCGGGTTTACCTGCCTGTCAAGCGCATAGATATCGGAAATCACCTCTATCTGCTCCTCCTTCCACAGGCAGATGGACAGGTTCACAACCATTTCCAGCATCATATTCCGCTCTTCTCCGTCTTCATCCGGCTGAATTTCCAGATTTGCCTGTGCCAGCCGGGCATTGATCCGATGGACAAGCGCTTCCTCGCAGGCGCTGCACTCAACGCTTCCCTGCACCGGAACCGTTGTTTCAAACCACTGCAGCCGTTCCTCTTCCTCCGCCCCAGAATACAGCACATAAATCAGCGCTTCCCCGCCAACCTCAATCTCCCCGTTTTTCAAGTGGCTGCCGATTCCCCGCAGCTCTACGCTGCTCCAGAGGATTTCATCCATATTCGGCTTGTTGGAAGAAAGGGACAGCTCTTTGCGGATCCGAAGGGTATCTTTTTTATCTGTCACAAGCTCTAGCACATCCATCTGTTCCGTTTCGATTTCACAGTTGGTTTTGTCTCCGATCCCGGTCAGTACGGCGGTTTCTTCCGGCTTTTCCGCAACGGCGGTAAACTCCACCAAAGAACGGATGCCGAGCTTTCTTGAATTGATCACGCTGACGGAAATATCCTCAATCCTTCCGTCAACCTTCACCGGATCCAGCTCCTGCGTCCCATCAATACTTAAGCTCTCCTGGAAGGAAATTTCCCCGTTTAAGCTGTTTATCTTACGGCTGTCCAGATCCGTGCGGTATAAAATGTCAAATTCCAGCACGCCTTTAAACCACACATGGCCGTTGTTGACGTGAATTTCATCTAAATGAATTTTTCCCCTTTCTTTAATCACTTTTGTCAAATCCGGTTTAAAATCCGGCAGATTATAGTCGTCATCCAGCGTCATCTGGCTGAATGCCCGGCCGACTTCCCTGTTTTTATGTAAAATCTGTCTCTCTAATTCCACAAAAAAATCCTCCGTTTTGAATTTGTACTATCCTATTCAAAACAGAGGAGATTTATTCCTTTTAACAAAGTTTCATTCGTATTTCCCTTGTAATAATATCCGTATAACTAAATGATAATAACTGTGGTGGGTTCTCCGCATTCGCATCCTCTACCAAAATCGTAAATACACTTGGATATGCATTCTGTATGACACCCTCCTGAATGTCAATTTTATTCCTTCCACGGTCCAGTTGAATCATTACCCGGCTTCCACACTGCTGGTGTACTGATGCACGTACTTTGCAAATGTCTTCCTGCTGCATTCTTATTCCTCCCTTTTCTGTGGCTGCTCATGCATGAATTGTCTGGTTAACTGTGTTCTCACCGTTTCAGTATAGCACAGCGCAAAACCAATGTCAAAAGAAAAAATCCGCTGTCCCGCCGGGAAATGCCTACCTCAGCAAACGGCACTTTTGCGCTGCCTTCACAAGCAGCTTCCCCTTCGGAAACCCCAAAAGCTCCGTCTCCCTGACGGCCCCTGTCTTTAGCGCCATCACCGCATAAACCACCACTGCCAGCGCAATCGACGGCACCAGGCAGGCAGCATTGCTCTCCACAACCATCTGCAGCCCCATATAAGCCCCCTTCGCACAAAGCCCCATCACCGCGGCGCAAACCGACGGAAGCAGAAACATCCGCACAAAATCCTCTTTCACACCGATACAGCGCCGAATTGAAATGCTGTTTAATACACACATCACAAACGAATATACAATCAGGCAAATCACCAGCGCATACAAATCCAGCTCCGTAAACATCAGAAGCCCCACCAGAAGCGCCGTCTGTACCGCAAGCGCAATCCCCGCATTGCGCACCGGCAGATTCACCTTCCCGATTCCCTGCAAAATCCCGTTGCTCAGCGTCGAAAGCGAATAAAACACTACCGTCACCGCAATCAGCGCCAGAAGCTGCGCCGCCATATCAAGCGTATCCTTCTGCGGAAACAAAAGCTGCATAATCGGCTTTGCCAAAACTCCCAGCCCCACGGCGGAAGGAATGGCAATCAGCATCGTCGTAAGCATTGCGTTCTCCACCTTCCTGCGCGTTGCCGTACTGTCTCCCAGTGCACAGCTTGCCGAAATCGTCGGAATCATCGCCGAAGACAGAGACGAAGCCAATGCGATCGGAATATTGATAACCACCATGGCTTTTCCGGAGAACACTCCGTACGCGGTCGCCGTCTGCGCTACGGTAAGCTCTCTTACGTAAATCATGACCTTAGAATACACAATCTGATTAAAAGACGTGCTGAAATTATAAATAAACGTACTCAGAATAATCGGCGTGACCGTGCCAAGCATCCCTTTTAAAATGTCCCCGTAAGAATCGGTAAACCGATGCCTGTCCCCGTCAATCCTCTCATGCAGCCATTCCCGGTTCAGCCAGTACACAAGCATCATAAACAAAAGTGCGATTAAAACGCCGCTGCCTGTCCCAAGCGCGCTCCCTGCCGCGCCGTATATCGCCCGCTCGGTTTTATCAAATCCCGCCATGCCAATCAGCATATGGGCCGCAAAAAGACTGATCACCGCATTTAAAATCTGTTCCGCAATCTGGGAAACCGAAGTCTGCAGCATCGAACCGTGCGCCTGGAAATACCCGCGCAGCACACCCGCAAACCCGGACAAAAAAATAGTCGGTGCAAATACCCTGAGCACGACTGCCGCCTCGCCTTCCAGAAACAGCCCCGCCTCAAAGAATATAAATATACTTGCCGCCCCGCCGATTACGCTCACGTAAAGCAGCGCACAGCGGAAAATCTTATGTGCATTGCGGTACTCCTTGAGCGCCAGCTTCGACGCAATAATCTTCGATACGGCCGAAGGAATGCTGTAAGAAGACAGCAAAAGTACAATCGTATAAATGTTATATGCAGAAGTGTAATATCCGTTGCCCTCATCCCCGATAATCGTAGTCAGCGGGCTTCTGTACAGTATTCCGATAATCCGGCAGATAATCCCTGCTGCCGCAAGGATTCCGGCCTGTTTCAGATAGTTGTTCCCGTTAAATTTTTTCCCCATAAAAGACCTCGCATCTGTTTTACATATCAAAAGAAATGCATGGCACACCCCCTGCCTGCTTTACCTAAAATTTTACACTATCCCGCATAACTAGTCAAATTTTACCTGACAATTTTAAAAGATTCTTTATAAATCCGCAGCACATTTCGATAAAAAACCGCTTCGATCTCCCGCCTGCAAAAACCTCTTTTTTGCAGCTCCCGTTCCAAAAGCCCCATTTTAGAACAATCCGACAGCTCCAGATTCCCGTCTATCCCGTCAAAATCCGAGCCAAGCCCCACGCATCCGATCCCGCCTGTATTTGCGATATGGCAGATGTGATCGGCAACCCGCCCGACTCTGCTATAGTATATACCGTTTTCCGGTTTTTCCTCCAGAAACAGACCGTAATAATTTACGCCGATCACTCCGCCCCGATTTGCGATCCTGCGTATCATATCGTCCGTCAGGTTGCGTTTGTGCCCGCACAGCGCCGCAGCGTTGGAATGGCTCGCCGCAAACGGGCGCTTCGCAAAGCGGCACACATCATAAAACGCAGCTTTCGGCAGATGCGATACGTCCGGCACAATCCCAAGCTGCTCCATCCGCTCCAGAAATGCAATCCCCTTTGCGGTCAGCCCCTCTTCCGTCGCTAGGGAATTGGGATAATTCCAGGTAAACGTCATCATCCGGACGCCCTCCCGGTAAAATTCCTCCAGTCTGTTTTCGTCTCCCCGGCACACCTCGCCCTCCTCTAAGGTCAGAAGTGCGGAAATGATTCCCTCCCTCCGGTTTTTTAAAATTTCCTCTGCCGTCGTCACCTGGCGTATTTTATCCGGGTAGTTCGCAAGCTCCCCTTTCAAAACCGCAATCTGCCTTTTGGCGCACTCATACGGATCTTCTCCGTTCTGCAAATCCACAAACACCGCAAAATTCTGAAGCAGATACCCGCCCCTTTGCATCCGCTCCAAATCCACCTGAAAATGATTGGAGAGCAGGTTTGCCTGCCCTCCATTTTTCCTGTCATAATAAATCGCCGATACCGTATCGCAATGCAGATCCGCTACATACATAAAAATCCTCCCTGTTTTTAAGCCCCCGGCAGGCGGCGTTTGGAAAACCGCCCCAGGTAAGCGCCAATATCCATTGCTATCGCAAACAGGAAAATTTCCCGCACAATTTCCTTCTTGAAGCCTTTTCCCTGCAGCAGGTACATCATGAAAATCAGCAGCACGGACGCTCCCAGATAGACAAAAAACGCTTTAACCGCCCGATACAGCGCCTGCCCCGCGCCCAGCTCCCGCACATCCAAAATCACCAGCAAAACCGCAATCAGCAGCAGCAACACCATTGTGACACAAAAGATCACCATGCCGGATATAAAAAACGCCGTTTCAAAAAGGCTGTTTTCCCCGCTGGTTCTTAGCCCGCCGATTACAACCAGAAACCCTAAGGCACATCCCATCAGGATCCCGGAAATTACTTTCTGAAATTTTTCCCATTTTCTTTCGTCACTTAACATTCTTTCACCTCACCAAATACTTCCCGCGGCAACCGGCCCCTTCGCCAAATCCTCCCGGTAATCGGGATCTTCTGCCGAAAGGCTGTTTACCACACATCCAAAGCTGCTCTGACTGCCGGTTGCATGTATATATTTCCGATTGCCCAAATACATCGCAATATGCCCAGGAAAGTACAGCAAATCTCCCGGCCTGATTCGCCGCATCGGAATCCGGTGCACCGGATAACCCTCTTTTGGCCGGGCATCCCGGTATATCAACACGCCGCACATCATATAACACAAAAACGTAAGCCCTGAACAGTCAATTCCCTCCGCGGATTTTCCCGCCCACCGGTACTGTGTGCCCAGATAACGCTTCGCATAGCTCAAAAGCTGCCTGCGAAACGGCAGTTCCCGCCAGCCCCCGCACCGTACCTGCCGCAGAAAATATCCGTCCGGGTCTGCTTCGTATAGATAGCCGTCATTGTCTTTCCGTTTCTCATATGCAATCTGCGGCAGGTATCCTTCCCTTCCGTCGGAAAGCGCCACCCTTTGATATCCGCCCTCTGTTTCCGGCAGGATACACAGAAAGCTTCCTCTGCCCAAGGTACACAGTCTTTGTCCCCGCACGTTCGGTTCCGCCAGAACGTCCGCAAATGCCCGCCCGACAAATGCCAGCTGGCCGCACCGGTCGCGTCTGCGCAGCTCTTCTGCCGTACAGGCGCAAAGCTCCTTTTTTTGCAGGAACCCTTCATAGCCGTAATGCGTCACGACCCTGCACCAGCCCGCTTCCTCTCCCAAAACCCGGACCGCCCAGCCCATAAACAGTTCGTCCGCCGCACTTTTTTTGTCCTCGCCATACAGCCAGACAGAGATCGGAAGAGCGTCGTGTAGGGAAAGAGTGTGGTACCTTGTGTA
>CAMSEJ010000030.1 GCA_947057405.1 uncultured Roseburia sp. | reverse complement strand
ATGTAGTAAATTATAAGGGATGTGTGATTATTGTGAAAAATGTCCCCTGTGAAGAGTGTGAGCAGTGCGGCGCAAAATATTATTCAGATGAAACAGCACGACAGTTAGAGAAGTTAGTGAACACAGCCAAACAGCTTATGCAGGAGATCTCAGTAATCAATTATACAAGGATTGCATAGCTTGATGACTAACCTGAATAAAATTCATGATACCGTACATGAAATGGCTCGTGACGAGGCCAGACACGGAAAGGCATTTGAAGGGCTTCTTAAGAGATACTTTTGGCAAAAAACAAGCCGCATAGTATCAGGCATTTTTAGAGGATGGACAATCCGTTGTCTGTCCTCTTTTTATATGCCGGATACGGGCAGCATCCAATTTTGCCCCGCTTTTTTGTCCCATGGTTGTGACATGCAGTATACAATACGCTGACTATACCGCAGTCAAAAAATTCAGAGAGCCCTTCGGGTTATCCGTCCCCTTTTCAAGCAGCGCAATCAGCCCTAACATGGTCTGTTCGATTTCCTGCGGCGAAGAAGGGATCAGCGTATTGTCAAACTTTACCGTCAGCACCAAAAGCGTAATCTCCGCAAGCGCCTCCGGATAATCAAATGAAATCTCCCCGTTTTCGATTCCCTGGCAGATAATATCCGTCAGGACGGGCTTTAACTCCGAAACAATATAATTTAAGTACTTGTGGTGCAGCATGGATTTCCCCTGCAAATCTTCGTTTTCCGAAACGCTCTTCTGGCGCAAAAACTCCAAAGAAGAGTTCCGGCACGCCTGGAAAATTAACGCCATGCGCGTAAACGGCGGAATATCCGTTTTCTTCGCAAGCTGCTTGGCGGTTTTGATGGAAGAGGAATAGCTGCGCTCCACGAACGCTTCAATAATCGCGTCTTTGGAAGGGAAGTAATAATAAATGCTGCCCTTTGCAATCCCCGCCGTACTGGCAATCTCACTGACGGAAATTGATTGAATATTATTGTTCTCCAATAAGGTCATAAGCGCATCTAAGATGCGGTTGTATTTGTCCTGAGCTGGCATATGCGGCCGCCTTTCTTTTTACTGTGCGCCAAAAAGCCGGGCGATTACAAAATCAGCCCCGCCGGAACCGTTTCTTTGGCGGTTTCGATCGTCCCGTCTTCCTGCGGGCAGATTCTTATCTGTAAATACGAATGAATTTCCCACTGTCTGGCAATGATATTTAGTGACAATTACGATACGAGTATAGCATATGAAAAAAATCTCTTCAATATCCAACAGAAAAAAATAATTTAGACTTGACCGACGGTCAGATTAGTGGTATTGTCAAAGAAAACAAAGTATGACCGACGGTCAAAACAAAAGTGGAGGAACAAAGTATGACGTACGCAGAAATTTTTGGGGAAATCAAGGGAAAGTTTATGGAAGCAGACACAAGCGATATTACGGAGCATCTGGCCTACCAGTTTAATATTACGGGCGAAGGCGAAGGCATCTTTTACGTCGAAGTAAAAGAAGGGGAACTGTTTGTAGAGCCGTATGAATATTATGACCGGGACGCCATGTTTATCTGCGAAGCGAAAACGCTGCGCAAACTGGCGGACGGGAAGTTAGATCCGGTGGCAGCGTTTACGCTGGGCAAGCTAAAAGTAGAGGGCAGCATTGAAAAAGCCCTGCGTTTAAAAGAGATTATCGACAGCAAAAAGAAAAAGAAGAAAAAATAAAGGCCGGGCAAATCCGGGCTGAAAGGGATGTCATATGAAAAAAAAGAATATCGCGGCGCTTCTTGGCGCGGCGGGTTTTGCAGAATTTTTGATATCGGCTTATTTTTACAGAAGGACGATGGTGCGCAGCGAGGCAAAAGTGGAGCGTACTATGAAGATGGCGGGTACGGACTGGAGCCGGTATGCGGATTTTATAGCGGAACGCAAGGAACGCTTCCTTGCATGGCCGCATGACGACGTCTGGATTTCGTCGGACGACGGGTTAAAGCTGCACGGGACGTTTTTTGAAAACAGGGACAATAAACGCGTGGTAATCTGCTGCCACGGGTACACCAGCGAAGGCATGAAAGATTACATCGCCCTCTCGGATTACTATCTGAACCACAACTTTTCCATGCTGCTTGTGGATCTGCGGGCGCACGGGCAAAGCGAGGGCAAATACGTAGGCTTTGGCTGCAAGGACCGCATGGACGTTTTAAAGTGGATAGAATGGGCGCGGCAAAAATGCGGCGGGGATGCCAAAATCCTCCTGCACGGCACATCCATGGGCGCGGCGACCGTTTTGATGGCAAGCGGGCTTTCCCTGCCGGAGCAGGTAAAAGGGATTGTGGCGGACTGCGGGTTTACGTCTCCGAAGGAAGTGTTTACCCATGTGCTGCACTCCATGTATCATATGCCGGCATTCCCGGTAATCCAGATTGCGGACCGGATGAACAAAAAACTTGCGGGCTACGGCATGGACGAATGCAACGCGGCAAGGGAAGTGGCAAAATCCAAAACGCCGACGCTTTTTATCCACGGGGATAAAGATACGTTTGTACCGTACCGTATGTGTGAAAAGCTGTACCGCAGTTGCGCCGCGAATAAGTGGATGCTTACGGTAAACGGCGCCGCGCATGCGGAAAGCTACTACAAGGAAACCGCAAATTATGAAAAGGCGTTGGATACGCTCTTAGAAGCAATTGGCATGTAACAGTGCAGAAAGAAACAGGGGTTTGATATGATGAAAACAAGAAAAGGCTATACCGTGTATCCGTTGACCGTAGCGCAAAAATTCCATTTTTTCTATTTGGATGCCTGCGAAAACAAAGCCGTTGTCAATATCGGCACCAGCTTAACAATCGAAACTGAGCTGGACTTTGACGTCCTGCGAGAATGTATCATCGAGGCGTACAACCGCAGCGAATCAATGCGCCTGATGTTTGCAAAAGACAAGGACGGTACGTGGTACCAGTATGTCATTGACAAAGCCGAACCGGAAGTTCCGTTTGTAGACTTCTCCGATAAGACCATGGAAGAAGCGGAGCAGACCATGCGGGAGTGGACAGGCGTGCCGATGAAGCGGCAGGATTCCCTGATGAGCAAAGTTGTCATGATTAAGATGCCGGACGGCTATTCGGGCGTGTACCTGCTGTCCGACCATGTCATTATGGACGCGCAGTCTTTGATCTGCTTTTTGCGGGATATCATTGAAATTTACAGCCACAGGGTTTATGACGCCGTTCCTTATCCAAAGGAAATGGCTTCTTATATAGAACAGCTGAAAAAAGACCTGGCATACGAAGCGGGCTGCAAGGCAAAAGAGCGTGACGAAGCGTTTTTCCGCAAGCTGATCGAGGCCGGCGAACCGATTTACAACGGCATTGACGGCACGAAAAAATTAGATCTGGCGCGTGAAAAATCCGGCAATCCGAACCAGCGGACGGCGGTAAACGTATCGGATTCCGTGGAATCGAACCTTACCATTTTCCACCTGGAGGAGGAGCCGACAAGCCGCCTGATGGATTTTTGCCACAAGGAGCATATTTCGCTGACCTGCCTTCTGATTATGGGGCTTCGTACTTATTTCCAGAAGGAAAACGGGAACGACGACGTTTCCATCAACACGGCGATTGCAAGACGCGCTACGTTAAAAGAAAAACGCTGCGGCGGCACCCGGATCCATTCGTTCCCGTTCCGTACCGTTATCCCGGAGAACACGACGTTCCGGGAAGCGCTGCGTGAAATCCGCGACTTGCAGAACGAAATGTTCCGCCACGCCAACTACGACCCGGTAGCCTATTTTGCATACCGCGGCAGGTATTATAAGACGCAGCCGGGACAGACGTATGAACCGATGTCCCTGACCTACCAGCCGATGACCTTAAAGGAGCAGAACTTAGAGAAGTTGGGAGATATCCGTTATAAGACCAAATGGTACCCGAACGGCGCGACGACGCAGGCGATGTACTTAACCGTTATGCACCGTCCGGAAGATAACGGCCTGGATTTTAACTTTGAGCACCAGGTCAAAGCCGTAAGCAAAGAGCAGTTAGAATACCTGTATTATTATTTGTGTAAAATCATGTTTAAAGGAATCGAAAACCCGAACCTGCCGGTCGGGGATATCATGAAACTGATCTAAGTTCCATCAAAAAGGAGGATGCGTATGTTAGAAAAACTGAAAGAAATTATTTTAAACTATGTGGAGGCAGAACCGGAAGCAGTAACGCCGCAGGCGCGTTTTATGGAGGATTTGGGATTTACTTCCTTTGATTTTATGAGTATGCTCGGGGAAATCGAAGATACGTTTGACGTTGAGATTGACCAGAAGGAAGCGGCGGATATCCGCACCGTACAGGAAGCAGTCGACTATTTGGAAAAGCTTAAAGCTTAAGGAGGGGACCTATGGTTTGCAATACGATTCGGGATATTTTATTACAGACAGAGGCAAAATTCGGTGACAAAGACGCCATCCGCTACAAAACGGGCAAGGATCAAATCGAATCCAAAACATACAGCCAGCTCAGGCAGGACAGCGAGCACTTTTCCGGCGCGTTAAAAGCGCTGGGGCTGCAGGGAAAACATATCGCCGTAATCGGCGCCACCTCCTATGACTGGATTGTCGCCTATCTGGGCACCGTAAACTGCGGCAGTGTGGCGGTACCGCTTGACGTGGCGCTTCCGCCGCAGGAGATTTGCGAACTGATCAACCGTGCGGACGTGACGGCCCTGGTATATGACGAATTGCGCGCAGACGTGGCGGCCATGGCAAAGGACGCCTGCCCGAACCTTACCAAAATCATTTCCATGCAGAAAGAGGAGGCGGAAGGAGACGTCCTTTCTCTGCACCGGCTTCTTTCGGAAAGCGAAAACGGTTTTGACGAATGGGCGAACCCGGAAGCGCTGTGTACGATTATGTTTACATCCGGCACGACGGGAAAAAGCAAGGGCGTTATGTTAACGCAGCGCAACCTGGCGGAAAACGCGACCTGCCTGGATATGAAAATCCCGTCGCGCACCGTTATATTGTCGGTGCTTCCGATCCACCATGCGTATTGCTTAAGCATGGATATTTTAAAAGGGCTTTCCCTGGGCAGCATTATCTGTATCAACGATTCGCCGATGCGTATGGCCAAAAACATTCATTTATTCGGCCCGGACATGATTTTAATGGTTCCGATGATGATTGAAACCTTTGCCAAAAAATTAGAAGACGCGGCCGCGCTTCCGCCGGAAGCGGTGAAAAAACAGGTATTCGGCGACCGCCTGCACACAATCTGCAGCGGCGGGGCTTATTTAAACCCGGCATGGATTACGCTGTTTGAAAAGTACGACATCCAGATCCTGCAGGGCTACGGTATGACGGAATGCGCTCCGGTTATCAGTACGAACCTGGAATGGAACAAGAAATACGGTTCCGTCGGCAAGCTGATGCCGAACTGTACGGCCAAGGTGGTAGACGAGGAAATCTGGGTACAAGGCAGCAGCGTTATGCAGGGCTATTATAAGATGCCGGAGGAGACAAAAGAAACGCTGACAGAAGACGGCTGGCTGCGCACCGGTGATTTGGGTTATGTAGACGAGGATCATTTTGTTTTCCTGACCGGAAGGAAGAAAAATCTGATCATTACGCCGAACGGTGAAAATGTTTCTCCGGAGGAAATCGAAAACGTCTTAAGCGAAAACCGCCTGGTACAGGAGGTTCTGGTACGGGAAGCGGAAGGCATGATAGAAGCCGAGATTTTCCCGGATCTGGAGTATGCGGACAAGCACGGGATTTCGGATGTGAAGGCCAGCTTGCAGGAGATTGTAGACGCTTATAATAAAGAAACGGTAGCTTATAAAAAGGTAGCGGCGCTCAAAGTCCGGGATACGGAGTTTGAAAAGACGGCTGCAAGGAAAATTAAACGGTTTTAGGAAATAGACAGAAGAACCCCCCGATTGTATGGATACCGTACATTCGGGGGTTTTTAACACTCCTTTTCTTATAAATAACATAAGATATATTAATTATACTTATCAATAAAAACATGTTATGATAAAGCCACAACAAAGCGAAAGGATGGAGGAAGCAATTATGGCAAATGTAAAAAGAGTCTATGTTGAAAAAAAACCTGACTATGCCGTACAGGCAAAAGAACTGAAATCGGAAATTACAAGCTATCTGGGCATTACCGGCGTAACAGACGTGCGCGTTTTGATTCGGTATGACATGGAGCATATCTCCGACGCAACGTATCAGAACGCAATCCGCACCGTATTTTCCGAGCCGCCGGTGGACGAGGTATACGAAGAAACGTTTGATGCGAACGGCGCGCGCGTATTTTGCGTGGAGTATCTGCCGGGGCAGTTCGATCAGAGGGCGGATTCCGCGGAACAGTGCGTCAAGCTGCTCGACGAAAACGAAGAGCCCGTGATCCGTTCCGCAACCGTATATGTAATTGCCGGGGATATTACGGACGAGCAGTTTGCAGCCGTCAAAGCGCACTGCATCAATCCGGTGGATTCCCGCGAAGCGGATTCCGGGAAACCGGAAACGCTGTTATCCGTTTTTGACGAGCCGAACGACGTTCCTGTTTTGAACGGCTTTTGCGATATGGAGGAGACTGCGTTCCGGGAACTGTACGAATCGTTTCACCTTGCCATGACCTTTGAAGATTTTCTCCATATCCGGAACTATTTCAGGGAAGAAGAAAAACGCGACCCCTCTATGACGGAAATCCGCGTGCTTGACACCTACTGGTCGGATCACTGCCGCCATACGACGTTTTCTACGGAGTTAAAAGACGTAGCGTTTGGGGAAGGCGATTATAAGGAGCCGATCCAAAAAACCTATGAAGATTACCTGGCGGCGCACAAAGAGCTGTATGCGGGCAGGGACAATAAATTCGTCTGTCTGATGGACATTGCGCTTCTGGCAATGAAGCGCCTGAAAAAAGAAGGGAAATTAAACGATCAGGAGGAGTCCGACGAAATCAACGCCTGTTCTATTGTCGTCCCGGTAGAAATAGACGGCAAAACCGAGGAGTGGCTTGTAAATTTTAAAAACGAAACGCATAACCATCCGACTGAAATCGAACCGTTCGGCGGCGCGGCGACCTGCCTTGGCGGGGCAATCCGCGATCCGCTTTCCGGCCGCACCTATGTTTATCAGGCAATGCGCGTAACGGGAGCGGCGGATCCGCGCATTCCGGTCAAAGACACCCTGGCGGGCAAGCTTCCGCAGAAAAAGATCGTCCGCGAGGCGGCGCACGGCTACAGCTCCTACGGGAACCAGATCGGGCTTGCAACCGGATACGTAAAAGAAATTTACCATCCGAATTATGTGGCAAAGCGTATGGAAATCGGCGCGGTCCTGGGGGCGGCCCCACGGCGTGCGGTAAGAAGGCTTACGTCGGATCCGGGCGATATCATTATTTTGCTGGGCGGGCGGACCGGACGCGACGGCTGCGGCGGCGCAACCGGATCGTCAAAAGCGCACAATACGGCTTCGATTGATACCTGCGGCGCGGAGGTACAGAAAGGGAACCCTCCGACGGAGCGTAAGATCCAGAGGCTGTTCCGCCGCGAAGAAGTCAGCTATCTGATCAAAAAATGCAACGATTTCGGCGCGGGCGGCGTGTCGGTTGCAATCGGCGAGCTTGCGGCGGGGTTAAGGGTGGATTTGGATCTCGTCCCCAAAAAGTATGCTGGCCTGGACGGTACGGAAATTGCCATTTCCGAATCCCAGGAACGCATGGCGGTTGTGATTGCGCCGGAGGATAAAGAGCAGTTTTTAGCCTATGCCAGAGAAGAAAACTTAGAGGCGGTTGCGGTCGCCGTCGTTACGGAGGAGCCGCGCCTCATTTTAAGCTGGAGGGGAAAAGAGATTGTCAATATTTCCCGCGCATTCCTGGATACCAACGGGGCGCACCAGGAGACGTCCGTCGCGGTGGAAATCCCGTCCAAAGCAGACTGCTGCTTAGACGGCGTTCTGCTTGCGCCCGTACAGGAAGCGCTTTTAAAAGGCGACCTGAAAACAGCCTGGAGGGCGATGCTTTCTGATTTGAATGTCTGCTCCCAGAAGGGTCTGGTGGAGATGTTTGACGGCTCCATCGGAGCGGGCAGCGTTTATATGCCTTACGGCGGGCGTTACCAGATGACCGAAACACAGAGTATGGTAGCGAAGCTTCCGGTGGCGCAAAAGGATACGGACGTTGTCACTATGATGAGTTACGGCTTTGATCCGTACGTATCTTCCTGGAGCCCGTACCACGGGGCGGTTTACGCCGTGCTGGAATCCGTGGCGCGTATCGTAGCCGCAGGGGGCGACTTCCGTAAAATCCGGTTTTCCTTCCAGGAATACTTCCGCAGGATGTCGGACGATCCGGCGCGCTGGAGCCAGCCGTTTGCCGCGCTTTTGGGGGCGTATTATGCGCAGATGGGATTTTCCCTGCCTTCCATTGGCGGCAAGGACAGCATGTCCGGCAGCTTCAACGAAACGGACGTGCCGCCGACTCTGGTTTCTTTTGCCGTGGACGTGGCGAAAGAACGCGATATTATAACGCCGGAATTAAAAACGGCGGGCGATAAGCTGTTCTTATTTGCCGTTCAGAAGGACGCGTGCGATCTTCCGGTATTTTCACAGGTGATGAAGCTGTACGATACGGTGCACGCGCTTACGGCATCCGGCGCAGTAACGGCGGCTTACGCGTTAGACGGGAAAGGGCTTGCGGCAGCGGCAAGCAAAATGGCATTCGGCAACCGGCTCGGCGTCTCCATAAAAGACGCGTTTGACGAAAAGCGGCTGTTTACGCCCGGCTTTGGCGATATTCTGGCGGAGGTCTGCGCCGGGAGGGAACCGGAAGTGCGGGCGGCGTTTGAAGCGGCGGGCCTTTTGGAATATGTAACAGAAGCCGGTGAAGTAAACGATAAACAGGCGTTTTTATATAAAACGATGGATCTTTCCATGGACGAAGTGCTTGCGGCGTGGACCGGCACGCTTGAGGACGTATTCCCGACGCGCGCTTCAGTGCGGAAGGATACGGTAAATACGGAAATTTACCGCGGAGGAACGATCTCGGTCTGCAAACACAAAGTGGCAAAGCCGACCGTATTTATTCCGGTATTTCCGGGAACAAACTGCGAATATGACAGTGCAAGGGCGTTTGAAGCGGCAGGGGCAAACGTTGTAACGAAGGTTTTTCGGAATTTAAGCGCGCAGGATATCCGCGATTCGGTGGATTCGTTTCAAAAAGCGGTGGATCAGGCGCAGATTATTATGTTCCCGGGCGGCTTTTCGGCAGGAGACGAACCGGAGGGCTCCGCAAAGTTTTTTGCAACGGCGTTCCGCAACGCGAAACTGGCCGAAGCGGTAACCAGGCTTTTGCAGGAGCGGGACGGACTGATGCTTGGCATCTGCAACGGCTTCCAGGCGTTAATTAAGCTTGGGCTTGTACCGCACGGGGAAATTACGGAGCAGAAGGAAGATTCCCCGACCCTGACTTATAATACGATTGGACGCCATATCAGCAAGATGGTCTATACGAAGGTCGTAACGGACAAGTCGCCGTGGCTTTCGGGCGCGCAGACAGGGCAGGTTTACTGCAGCCCGGCTTCCCACGGAGAAGGTCGTTTTGTTGCGCCGAAGGAATGGATCGACCGGCTGTTTGCCAACGGGCAGGTAGCGACGCAGTATGTCAACGAAGCGGGACAGCCGACGATGGACGAAGAGTGGAACGTGAACGGATCGTATGCGGCAATCGAAGGGATTACCAGCCCGGACGGGCGCGTGCTCGGGAAAATGGCGCATGTGGAACGGCGCGGCAGATCCGTTGCGGTGAATATTTACGGGGAACAGGATATGAAGCTGTTTGAATCCGGCGTGAAGTATTTTCAGTAGGATACGGAAAACGGTTTGAATATACAGGGGGAATGGATTTCGAGTATCCATTCCCCCTGCTTTTTTTGAATGAAACGGACTTTCGATCCGTTCGTATGCGAGACGATAAAGAACAATTATTATGCTTTGCAGCGTTCCAGATAAACAGACAAAGCGTCTGCGTCCGCAACAACCGTAACATCCGGATGCATCTGTAAGATAGAAGCCGGAACTTCCGGTGTAACAGGCCCTAAGAACGCGTCCGCTACGATTTGCGCTTTATTGGCGCCGCTGACGATGACAAGGATTTTCTTTGCCAGCATAATCGACTGGATGCCCATGGTATAAGCCTGTGTCGGAACGTCGTCGATGGAAGCAAAGAACCTGGAGTTTGCTTCAATCGTGCTCTGGGTCAGATCTACGCAGTGGGTTCCCTTCGGAAATTCCGCCGCGGGCTCGTTAAATCCGATGTGCCCGTTTAAGCCCATTCCAAGCAGCTGTAAATCAATGCCGCCAAGTTCTTCGATGATTTCGTCATGCCTGCTGCATGCCTTGGCGCTGTCCGGCTCCGTTCCGTCCGGAACGTAGGTTTTGGATTTGTCGATGTTGATGTGGTCAAACAGGTTGGTGTTCATAAAATACCGGTAACTCTGGTCGTTGTCCGCCGTAAGGCCGCGGTATTCGTCCAGGTTTACGGAAGAAACGTTACTGAAATCCAAATCGCCTTTTTTGTACCATTCAATCAGGTTTGCATAAGTGGATAACGGAGAAGAGCCCGTTGCAAGCCCCAGTACGCAGTTTGGTTTTAAAATCACCTGTGCGGAAATAATATTTGCTGCCTTGCGGCTCATGTCTTCATAATCTTTTGCCTGAATCAGCTGCATAAAAAAATCCTCCTGCTCTAATATTTTATCTATGGGCGTTCTGCCGCCGCTGTTACCTATAGTTATACACCCTAAAATCACCCGTTGTCAATGTTTTACAACTTTTTTCTGAATTTTTCCGAAAAGGTTGTATGTTTTAAAATTATTTGTTATAGTAGAAGTTGCTTTTCCATGATAAATGGACAAGAAAGCGACAAAAACAGTCAAACTATTAAGGAGGTATTCACAAATGGCAAGATTTACATTACCGCGTGATTTATATCACGGCAAAGGCTCGTTAGAGGCACTGAAATCCTTTACCGGAAAAAAAGCAATGATCTGCGTCGGAGGCGGTTCCATGAAACGATTCGGTTTTTTGGATCGTGCGGCAGACTATTTAAAAGAAGCAGGCATGGAAGTGGAAGTTTTTGAAGGCATTGAGCCGGATCCCTCGGTAGAAACCGTAATGAAGGGCGCAGAAGCAATGGCCAGATTCGAACCGGACTGGATTATTGCAATGGGCGGCGGTTCTCCGATTGACGCGGCAAAAGCAATGTGGATCAAATACGAATATCCCGATATTACATTTGAAGAAATGTGCAAAGTATTCGGCATCCCGGCTTTACGCAAGAAAGCCCGGTTCTGTGCCATTTCCTCTACGTCGGGCACGGCAACCGAGGTTACGGCTTTTTCCATCATTACGGATTATCAGAAAGGCATCAAATATCCGATTGCTGATTTTGAAATTACACCGGACGTTGCGATTGTGGATCCGGATCTGGCGGAAACAATGCCGCAGAAACTGGTTGCCCACACCGGAATGGACGCTATCACGCACGCGGTGGAAGCATACGTATCAACCGCAAACTGCGATTACACCGATCCGCTGGCACTGCACGCGATTAAGATGATCCAGCATGATCTGGTGGATTCGTATAACGGAGACATGGCAAAACGGGCTTCTATGCACAATGCACAGTGCCTGGCCGGCATGGCATTTTCCAATGCACTGCTTGGCATCGTACATTCCATGGCGCATAAGACAGGTGCGGCGTTCGATGATCACGGTGCGCATATTATCCACGGCGCAGCGAATGCCATGTATCTGCCGAAGGTTATCGCATATAATGCCAAGGATGAAACGGCGAAGAAGCGTTACGGCGATATTGCTGATTTTATGGGATTGGGCGGAGAGACTTTAGAAGAAAAAGTCACGCTTTTGATTACATATTTACGGAAGATGAACGACGATTTGAATATCCCTCACTGTATCAAACATTACGGAGCGGACAGCTATCCGTGCGAGCAGGGATTTGTACCGGAAGACGTATTTTTGGAGAGGCTGCCCGAGATTGCGGCAAATGCACTTTTAGACGCCTGCACAGGCTCAAATCCGCGCCAGCCCAGCCAGGAGGATATGGAGAAGCTGCTTAAATGCTGCTACTATGATACGGAAGTAGATTTTTAAAAATCGCACCATGTTGGCAGGGTTCCGTCAGTCAGAGGGAAGGGTATGCGGCTGGGTCTGTGTTCAGGGGCTAAGGGACTCTAAAGCACCCTATTTTGGTATTCTCATGCTGACGCAACCACCGGAAACGCGCCGTCCATGGCGCGGTTCCGGTTTGCCCTGCCATCCGTGGCAGGGCATTGCTGTGGATCGGATGGGATGCTTAAGAGCCCCTAACCCCCATCACAAGGCCCCAGCCGCATACCCTTCCCTCTGACTGACTACGGTTTTGGCTGGCCTACAGGGGATTTCTGGTTTTTGTTATTTCGAGTAATTTTTACCGGGCAGGTATCTAACGGAAGCCACTTATCGTGAAGCCTGCCAAAACCGCAGTCAGCCAGAGGACAGG
>CAMSEJ010000029.1 GCA_947057405.1 uncultured Roseburia sp. | reverse complement strand
GATCATGCCATGTGACTGGAGTTCAGACGTGTGCTCTTCCGATCTAGCGCCTGCCAGATTGACGGCAAAACCGGGGAGCTCTGCTTCCGCTTAGAGGTCGGGTTTCCCGCCAACGGGCGTACCGTTAACGCCAGGGAGCTTGAAAAAATTTTATTCCGGTTTCTGCCGGGCTGTATTGCCGATTCCCTTTATTTTTGCGCGTATGATCCGGCAAAGGTAGCTGCCGTATCGGCATTGGCGGATGATCAGCAGTTTATCCGGGACGAGCTGAAAAAACAGGATCTGGCGGCGTTTGTCGCAAACGGCTCCGTTTTGCCCAGGGAAAGCGGCGTTTCCGATAAGCCGATGCGCGGCGCGGTCAGATTTACTTCCCCGGCTTCGATGGAGGTTACGATGCAGCTGCCTCATGCGGGGAACATCTGCGGGATGGGAATCCGGCGCGGGATTACGCTGGTGGTCGGCGGCGGCTATCACGGGAAGTCCACGCTGCTTAAGGCTTTGGAAGCCGGGGTGTACAATCACATTGCCGGGGACGGCAGGGAGTACGTGATAACAGACAATACGGCGGTCAAAATCCGTGCGGAGGACGGCAGGAGCGTCAAACGGACCGATATTTCCATGTTTATCGGGACGCTGCCAAACGGAAAGGATACCAAAGCGTTTTCGACCGAGGACGCCAGCGGGAGTACGTCGCAGGCCGCAAATATGATAGAGGCAATGGAGGCACAGGCAAAGGTGTTTCTGATTGACGAGGATACGTCCGCAACGAATTTTATGATCCGGGACGAGCTGATGCAGCGTGTGGTGCACAGGGATTGTGAGCCGATTACGCCGTTTATCGACCGTGTGGAGGAGCTGTACGGGAAATTCGGCATTTCTACGGTGCTTGTGGCGGGAAGCTGCGGATCGTATTTCCACAAAGCGGATACGGTACTGCAGATGAACCAGTATGTGCCGGTAGACGTTACGGCGCTTGCGAAGGAAGAAGCGTCGCAGTTCCCGCTGGAGCTTGGGCGCCTGATTCCGGCGGATGAACCGGAATTTAAACGCATTTTGTTTGACAAAGGGGCAGGCAGCAGAGATCGGATTAAGGTAAAAGCCATGGGGCGTGATGCGGTGTCGATTGACCGTTCTACGGTGGATCTGCGTTATGTGGAGCAGCTTGCGGATACGGAGCAGACTATGATGCTGGGATATCTGTTAAAATATGTGTTGTTGAATTTGTCGGGCGGAAGGAAAACGCTGCGAGAAACCGTGGACATTTTGTTTGATCTGGTGCAAAAGAACGGGATGGAAAAGATTTACGGCGGAAGCTATCTGCCGACCGGGCTTGCAATGCCCAGAAAGCAGGAGGTATATGCCTGCCTGAACCGGTATCGGAAATAAGAAATGGGATTTTTGTGAAAAAAAGATTCGTATCTATACACCATCTGGATTTTATGGTATGATATATCCGGTAATCAAAACTATGTGAAATAGCAGGAAATAATACAAAATATAGAATTTATTTCGGAGGTAACGGATGTATAAAATCATAATTGACAGCTGCGGAGAACTGACGGAGGAATTAAAAGCGGACGGGCACTATCAGAATGTTGCCCTGGAAATGGAAGTGGGCGGCTGCCGGATTGTGGATGACGAAACATTTGACCAGCTGGATTTTCTGGACAAGGTCAAAAAAAGCCCGACCGGCCCCAAATCCTCCTGCCCTTCTCCCGAGGCCTACATGCAGGCATTTGAAGGAGAGGCCGGGCACATCTATGTTGTAACGCTCTCCAAAGAGCTGAGCGGCTCGTTTAACAGCGCCGGGCTTGCCAAAAAGCTTTATGAAGAGGAGCACGGGGCGGACGGCAAACAGATCCATATCTTCAATTCCTGCTCGGCTTCGATCGGAGAAACGCTGATCGGCATGAAAGTGCAGGAATGCGAGGAAGCGGGGATGTCCTTTGCGGAGACGGTCCGGGCGGTCGAGCTTTATATAAGCAGCCAGCGCACGTTTTTTGTTCTGGAAACGTTAGAGACGCTGCGGAAAAACGGAAGGCTCAGCAATCTGAAGGCGTTTGTGGCGAATGCCCTGAACATCAAGCCGGTGATGGGATCTACCCCGGACGGGCAGATCTGCCAGCTGGGGCAGGCGCGCGGGATGCAGAAGGCATTGAAAAAAATGGTGGAAGAGGTTGTGGCCTCCGTAACCGACAGTGAAAGCCGCGTCCTTGCCATTTCCCACTGCAACTGTCCGTCACGCGCCGGGCTGGTAAAGGCGGAAATAGAAAAAACAGCGCGGTTTAAACGGATTGTTATTGTGGGAACGGCGGGGATCAGCAGCATGTATGCCAACGACGGCGGCATTATTGTTGCGGTATAGTTTTTAAAGGATTTCTATGGAATATCAGGATATCATTCATACAATTGAAAGTAAGCGTCGGTTCGGCAGCCTTCCCGGCGTGGAAGCGGGCCGCCGGTTACTGGAGGCTTTGGGCAATCCCCAGAAGGATCTGGCGTTTGTCCATATCGCCGGGACGAACGGGAAAGGCTCTACGGCGGCATTTTTGCATGAGATTTTATGGCGGTCCGGCATCAAAACGGGATTGTTTACGTCTCCTCATCTGGTGGATTTTGAAGAACGCATCCGCATTTGCGGGGAAAAAATTCCGAAACGGGAAGCGGCAAGGCTTGGGCAGTATCTTTTGGAAACGGATACGGATATACCGCTTACAATGTTTGATTACTGCCTTGCCATGGCGCTTTTGTATTTTAAGGAACAGGGCTGCCGCCTTCTGGTACTGGAAACCGGGCTGGGCGGCAGACTGGACGCGACAAATGCAGTCGGCGTGCCTGCCGTCAGCGTAATTACAAAAATCGGATACGATCATACTGCGTTTTTGGGGAATACGCTGCCGGAAATTGCCGCGGAAAAAGCGGGCATATTGAAAGCGGGCACCCGCGCGGTTTTTGCGTGCCAGCAGGCAGAGGCAATGGCAGTGTTAAAGCAGCGCTGCGAACGCCTTAACATTCCGTTTGAAACGGTGGATCGGAAACGGATCGTCCCGGAGGAATCCGGATTTGGTTATCCGGGAGAACGTCCCTACCGGATGCGGATGCAGGGAGCATTCCAGCGGGAAAATGCCGTGACAGCCGTGCTTGCCGCAAGAACGCTGATGGAGCTTGGGTACCCGGTTACGGAAGAAGCGCTCCATGAAGGAGTGGCGGAAGCGGTCTGGGAGGGCCGGATGGAAACCGTATCGAAACATCCGTATCTACTGGTGGACGGCGCACACAATGCGGACGGCACGGCAGCGCTTGCAGACAGTCTTCGTGAGCTGTTCCCGGGGGAGCGGTTTCATTTTATAATGGGCGTTTTGGCGGACAAGGATTACCGGAGGATGGCAGAACCGCTTTTGCCGTATGCAGAACGTGTGACGGCCGTTACGCCAAAGAGCGGACGGGCGCTTGCCGCAGAAGAGCTGGCGGAATATATCAGGGGATGCGGGGTTCTGGCGGAAAGCCGGACCGATTTAAAAGAGGCGTTAAAGCCGTTTTTGCAGCCGGACGGACAGGACGGGCCGCGTACAGTCGCGTTGGGATCGCTGTATTTTATCGGGGAAATCAAAAAGATGTTTCGGGAAATCCGGTAAAATCAATGCGTTGCCGAAATCCGACGGATTTTTTGGACAGCAGCCCCAAGGGGCTGTCGGAAAACAGGAAGTTTTGGACAGCCCCAGAGCGTGTAATTTTTTATTTTGGCAGATTTGGCGTATATAACCGCAGTGTGACGCTTCCGTCTTCATTTAAGGTGTAGTATTCTACCAGTATGCTGTCAGGATTGCCGTCGGATGCGCCGGAGTACGAAACCGCTTCGGTTTTTCCGTCCGCAAACAAATCCTTCGGCTCGATTTTCATACGGGATTCTCCCGTGCCGTCGGAATACCGGATATCTACCCGTCCCTGCGAATCCGGGACAAATGTCAGTTCGGCGTTTTCCCCCGTAAGAGGTGTTGCATAATCGCTGATATTTTCCGGCGTAATCTGTTCCACAAAGCGGAACGCTTCCTGCAGGCTTTCCGAAAAGCCTTCCATGCTGCCGGGTGTCTGTTCTAAAGCATTCCGGCGGTCTTCACAGGCTTTTACCTGCGCGGCGGCAGCGTTCGGATCCGCCTTGGAAGAATCTAAGGGAACGGCAAACAGTGCATTCAGGCCTTCGTACTGCTCGTTTCGGGCAATGGTACCGGCTGCGCTGTCGTAAAGGTATGTGTACTTGCTAAAGCCGGGGGTATCGTCGGATACACATACATAAACCGCATGGTCTGCAAATTTTTCCAGATCGCTGCACTCATACAGATAGTATAAAACGTTGTCTTTGATGACAGAGTGCACGCTGTCTCCGGCGGCAAGGGCGATGCTCTGACACAGATCGGCATCGTATCCTGTGATAATCGGTACGAGTTCAAGATCCATATAGGATGCCGGGTCTGCCTCTTCGGATTCCACTGCGATCAGGATATAGCTTCGGTCTTCAAGTATGGCAGTGTTTTCTTCCAGGTACCGGTAGGACGTCAGGTTTTTGCCGCCTGTAATGCCCAGAAGCGTAACGTCATAGCCTCCATAGCTCTGGGTTTCGTTGAGATACACCGCGTTTTCTTCCGAAAATGCGTCGGCAAGCCGTGGTTCTCCCATTTCACGTACCGCTTCGTTCGGCGTCAGATAACGCCAGGCGGCATAGGCGGATACGGAAGTGATACCAAGCGCCAGTGCGCAGGAAAGTACGGCAGCTGCATATTTTCTGTTTGTCATTTTTTTCATAGGCTTTGCCTCCTTTGTCTGTGAAAGAGTGGTTTGGATTAAATGGTTGCTCGGTTCATTTGTCGGGGTAAGTGCCCGGGTTAACAGGTCGTCCATGTTTTTCATTGAAATCAGCCTCCAATTCTTTTTCCAGTAATTTTTTTGCATGGTGCAGCCGGCTTTTGACCGTTCCGACGGGGATTTTTAAAACAAAGGAAATCTGTGCCATCGGTAAATCCTCCATGTAAAAAAGCAGGATCGGCAGCTTATATTTTTCCGGCAGCCGGTATACTGCCTGGCGTACCAGCGACGCCTCTTCTTTTTCGAAAAACGTTTGTTCCGGAGAGAACGCAGCTGTTTCCATATCTTCCAGATCGGTTTCTTCCGAGAAGCACAGGATGTCTGCAATCCTGCTCCGCCAGGCATGTTTCCGTTTTTTGTTTTTCCAAAGCTTGCACGCGACAGAGAGCAGGTAGCTTTTCGGGTTCTGTTTTGAGTCGATGTCATCAAGCAGTTCCATGGCTTTTACAAATGTATCCTGAAATAAATCGTCGGCTTCCTGCAGATTAAAAGTAATGCTTCTGCAAAATGAGTAAATTTCTGTCCCGTATGTTACAATGCAGTGTTCCAGTTCTGATTTTGTCATATGATTCACCTTGATAAGACGTCTTATGTTTGCCCCTTCACCCAGTAATGGTAATAACTCTTTAAAATGTTCGCATATTTTTGAAATTTTTTTCGGACGTGTGGTGCCGGCCCAAAACAGAAGGGGCTGTCGTAGTAGTATACGCCGATTTTGGGCCGGGTATTGTGTTGGATTTAATTTGGCGAAGAAAGATAAGTACTTTATTTTACCAGAAAAATCAGAATATTCCCAGGTTTGCCATATAAAATAAGAAAATACAATATATAGAACACTGGTTGACATGCCATACTATATATGGTATATTTTTATACCGTAGATAACAATGAAAACGAATGGGAATACAAATAATTAAGGAGAGGGAAGCAGTCATGAAAATCATAAAAAGAAGCGGCACGGAAGAGGAGTTTCACATTTCCAAAATAGAAGCCGCCGTATTAAAAGCGAACCGTACCGTAATTGAGTCAGACAAAATGTCGGATGCGCAGGTGCAGGAAATCTGCAGGCATCTGGAGGAAATCTGCAGTAATATGGGCCGTGCTTTAAACGTGGAAGAAATACAGGATTTGGTTGAAAATGAAATTATGCAGCAGCAGGCGTTTGCCGTTGCCCGCAACTATATTACGTACCGTTACAAACGGGCGCTTGTGCGCAAGGCCAATTCTACGGATAAGCAGATTATGAGCCTGTTAGAATGCGACAACGAAGAGGTCAAACAGGAAAATTCCAACAAAAACCCGACGGTCAACAGCGTACAGCGGGATTATATGGCAGGGGAAGTCAGCAAGGATATTACGCGCCGGTTCCTGCTCCCGCAGGAAGTGGTGGAAGCGCATGAAAGCGGCATCATCCATTTTCACGATTCCGATTATTTTGCGCAGCACATGCACAACTGCTGCCTGGTCAATCTGGAGGATATGCTGCAAAACGGGACCGTAATCAGCGGCACGATGATTGAAAAGCCGCACAGCTTTTCAACGGCATGCAATATTGCCACCCAGATTATTGCGCAGATTGCAAGCTCCCAGTACGGCGGGCAGAGTATTTCGCTTTCCCATCTGGCGCCGTTTGTGGACGTCAGCAGGCACCGGTTCCGTAAGGAAGTGCGGCAGGAATTTGAGGCGGCAGGCATTGAATTAAACGAAGAACAGCTTAACAGTGTGGCGGAATCAAGGGTTTTAGAGGAAATCAACCGCGGCGTGCAGATGATCCAGTACCAGGTCATTACATTAATGACCACAAACGGGCAGGCGCCGTTTGTCACCGTATTTATGTATTTAAACGAAGTGCCGGAAGGCCGGACGCGCGACGATCTTGCCCTGGTTATTGAAGAAGTGCTGCGCCAGCGTATTTATGGCGTGAAAAACGAATCCGGCGTCTACATTACGCCGGCGTTCCCGAAGCTGATTTATGTACTGGAAGAGAACAATATCACGGAAGGCAGCAAATACTGGGAACTGACCAGGCTGGCCGCACAGTGTACCGCAAAGCGCATGGTCCCGGATTATATTTCGGAAAAGGTCATGCGGGAATTAAAGGACGGCAACTGTTATCCGTGTATGGGCTGCCGATCCTTTTTAAACCTGTACAGGGACGAAAACGGCAGATATAAATTTTACGGCAGGTTTAACCAGGGCGTTGTGACGTTAAACCTGGTGGACGCAGCGTTAAGCTCCGGAGGGGATATGGACAGCTTCTGGCGGATTTTGGACGAGCGTCTGCTTTTGTGCAGACAGGCGCTGATGTGCCGTCACAACCGCCTGAAAGGGACGCCCTCCGACGTGGCGCCGATTCTGTGGCAGTACGGGGCGCTTGGCAGGCTGAAAAAAGGCGAAGTTATTGATAAGCTTTTGTACGGGGGCTATTCTTCGATTTCGCTCGGGTATGCCGGGCTTTGCGAGTGTACGCAGTATATGACCGGGGCATCCCATACAGACCCCTCCGCCACGCCGTTTGCGCTTGCCGTGATGCAGCGGTTAAACGACGCCTGCGAGACCTGGAAGCAGGAAACGGATATCGGCTTTAGCGTGTATGGGACGCCGTTAGAATCCACGACTTATAAATTTGCCAAATGCTTACAGAAGCGGTTTGGGATTGTTCCCGGCGTAACGGATAAAAATTATATTACCAACAGCTACCATGTCCATGTCGGCGAGGAAATTGACGCCTTTACCAAATTAAAATTCGAGGCGCAGTTCCAGAAGCTTTCCCCGGGCGGGGCGATCAGCTATGTGGAGGTGCCGAACATGACGAACAACCTGGAGGCGGTTTTGGCGCTGATGCAGCATATTTATGAAAATATTATGTACGCCGAATTAAACACCAAAAGCGATTTCTGCCAGATCTGCGGCTATGACGGGGAAATCAGGATTGTAACGGACGACGACGGCAAACTGGTATGGGAATGCCCGAACTGCCGCAACCGCGACCAGGATAAAATGAACGTGGCAAGGCGTACCTGCGGCTATATCGGCACCCAGTTCTGGAACCAGGGCAGGACGCAGGAAATCAGGGAGAGGGTGCTGCACCTATGAATTATTCCGCAGTAAAATATTGCGATATTGCAAACGGGACGGGCGTGCGTACCGTCCTGTTTGTTTCCGGCTGCAGAAACGGCTGCAAGGGCTGTTTCCAGCCGGAAACATGGGATTTTTCTTATGGGGAGGAATTTACGCAGGAAGTAAGGGAACAGATTCTGGATTCCCTAAAGCCGCCGTATATCCAGGGATTGACGCTTCTGGGCGGCGATCCGTTCGAGCCGGAAAACCAGGAAGGGCTGCTTTCTTTTCTGCGGCAGGTAAAGAAGGCGTATCCTACGAAGGATATCTGGGCGTATACCGGGTATCTTCTGGATCGGGATTTGATTCCGGGAGGAAAACGCCATACAAAGGATACGGACGAAATGCTTTCTCTGATCGACGTACTGGTGGACGGGCCTTTTATAGAAGAGGAGTACAGCATCCTCTTAAAATTTAAAGGCTCATCCAACCAGCGCGTCATAGACTGTAAGCATTTCCTGGATACCGGGGAGATTTTGGAACGGATGTAGCGGTTTATCCGGGTATGCTGAACATATTTTTTTCATATTTTCATCAAAATCAGAACATAAATTAGCATTAAACTACTCCATGTAAACGAAAACGACAGGAACCTATAACCATAAGAGAGAGGAAAGGGGCAACTATCATGAAGAAAAAAAGTTTTTTCGGCAAGCTTACAAAATGCGCCGCTTTGGCGCTTGTATTTGGAGTAGTGGCAGGCACGGGTTTTTCCGGTGTGAATTATTTTCTGGGGGATCTGGTAAAAGGCGGGCAGGAGGAAGCGATCATTCAGTCCGACAAAATACAGCCCACCAGCAGGGTGGCAAGCGTAACCTCCAAAGATATTTCCGGCGTAGTGAAAGCGGCAATGCCCTCTATTGTCGCCATTACCAGCATGACGCAGCAGGAAATTTTAAGCTTCTTCGGACAGGGCCGCACGGTGGAAAATGAAAGCAGCGGCTCCGGCATTCTGGTAAGCAAAGACGACGAATATCTGTACGTTGCGACCAATAACCATGTGGTTCAGGATTCAAGCGCACTGACCGTACAGTTTTCGGACAATACGACGGCGCCGGCCGCCATACGCGGCACTGACCCGGCGGATGACCTTGCCGTAATCCAGGTTGCATTAGCGGATTTGACAGAAGAGACGAAAAATACAATCCAGATTGCCGCAGCCGGCGATTCCGAGCAGCTCTCCGTCGGGGATGCTGCAATTGCAATCGGTAATGCGTTAGGGTATGGACAGTCGGTAACCACAGGCGTAATCAGCGCATTGGGCCGGGAGGTGACATTCCAGGACGAGCAGACCGGTGAAACCATCACCAGCCGCTTAATCCAGACCGACGCAGCCATCAACCCGGGCAACAGCGGCGGCGCGCTTTTGAATGCGGAGGGGGAAGTGATAGGCATCAATTCTTCCAAATATTCCGATACGGATGTAGAGGGTATGGGCTTTGCCATACCGATGGCAACCGTAAAACCGATTGTAGAGGATCTGATTGCAAATGGAAAGACTACGATCAGCGGCACGCCTTATCTGGGGATCTACGGGAATGATGTAACGCAGGAGGTTACAACCTTTTACCATATGCCAAACGGCGTGTATGTATCGCGGGTAATCGAAGGAAGCGGTGCGGACGCGGCAGGAATCGTGGCCGGAAATATTATTACCAAAATTGACGATACGGAAGTGGCTTCCATGGACGATATGAAAAAATGCATCAGCGGGTATAAAGTAGGCGATACCGTCGTAGTTACGGTGCAGATTGCGGATAACGGAGGATATCTGGAAAAAGAAATCCCGGTTACTCTGACGGCAAATACGTATTAATGTCCGGTGCGGGGCAGGGACAAATGTTCCTGTCCCCAATCGGAACCTTCCAATCCGAAAAAAATAAAATTTTATCTTGACAAGTCGTCTGAGTTATAGTATGATAGTCACGTTGAGGCAATCAATAAATGCTGGCATGGCTCAGTCGGTAGAGCGTCGCATTGGTAGTGCGGAGGTCACGGGTCCGATTCCCGTTGCCAGCTTCGAAAAACCTTGGGGAACCAAGGTTTTTTTGTATTTAAATAAAAGGCGGCGGTCAACATGGGTGTTATGCAAAAATTAACAGGATGAGTGTCTTGTATCGCTTTTTAGGAAAGGGTATAATTATGAAAAAGAATGGAATACCGATTTGGAGGGCAATTCGTGGAACAATTGGAATATATTATTGAAGATAGTACAATAGCATAAGTACTGGGCGTGCAAAATTTTTCGAATGAAGAATCCGCAGTCCTGGAGCTTGTGAAAAATGCATATGATGCTCAGTCACCGGATGTTACCATTACCATTTCCGGAACTCAAATTATAATTGAAGATAATGGTGTTGGAATGAATCGGGAAAAAATAATTGAGGCATGGATGCACGTTGGAAAAAGCGATAAAAAATATATTGTAGGCGAGGGGGAAACGGCAAGGGTATTGGCGGGCTCTAAGGGGGTTGGAAGATTTGCAATTGCACGTTTGGGTGCAAAAGCAAGCGTTTTTACAAAGATGAAAGGGCAGGAAGCGGTTTTATGGAAAACGGATTGGAATACGAATACATTAGAACCGTATTTGGAGGAAAAAGAAAAAGGTACAAAAATAGTCATTGAGCATCTTCGTGATAATTGGACGGAATCGCGGGTGCGTAATTTGCGTGAGTTTTTGTCCAGAACCTATAATGATGATAAAATGAAGATCCAGGTTAAGTATAAAGAAGAAAGGAAGGATGTAGCGAGGTGTTTTGGAAAAATACAATTAGGTGTTAACTGTGTTAGCATAATAAGGCTGCATTACTATGCAGATTCTCAGAAATTAATATGTGATATAGAATCAGATGAATTTACAGAAAATGCACAAGAATTATGTCCGGAAATTAATTTGAAATCCCAAATAATAGAAATAAATATAACAGAAGAACTTGAGACTATGAAAGAAGTTTTGCCGGAGGAAGCTACAAATGAACAATGGATACAGTTGCTGGTAAGTGTAGGAAATTTCTCGGCAGAATTGTATTTTTCATTGAAAAATCCATCGACATTCGATGCGGAAAAGTTTTATTATAAACATAGAATATTAGATGAGCGATATGACTCAGGCGTTATTTTGTATAGAAATGCATTTAGCATATCATCCTATGAAGGAAAGAAAGACTGGCTGGAATTTGGTAAGAGAGTCAGAATGTCTCCCGCAGCAGCTACACATCCTACCGGAGCCTGGCGTGTACGGGAAAATCAAATAGCTGGTAAGGTTATTATTGATAAAAAAGAGAATGATGGATTATGTGATTTAATGAATCGGCAGGGCTTGGTGGAAAATGATATCTATAAAATATTTATTGCAATTATTATAGCAGGAATCAATTGTTTTGAAAGATACAGACAAAGCATAATCCGCTGTATTGTTAAAAGTAACGGGCCAGCGGAAGAAAGAAAGCCGAAAGTAATGGATCGTGTAATAAAAAATCCAGAAAAGCTGACAGAGCTTTCATCGGAGGAGACCAGGCTTTTTTTATATGAATTGGAACAGATGAAAAAAGAAAATAAGGAAAGTAAGAAACAGATAGATGAGACGGAAAGAAGATACAAATATGATATTCGTTTATTGAATATGCTTGCGACTTCTGGACTAAAAGCGACATCCATTGCGCATGAAATGCGGAATGATAGAAACAGTATTGATGAAAATGTCGAATATATTATAAAAGCGCTTAAACGGTATGAACTTTGGGATGTCGTGAATGATGAAGAAAACAGGAAATATATGCATAGAGATATTCCGGCGCTTTTGCAGAAAAATCGAAGAGTAAATAGAAAAATTATCACTTTTATGGATGTAATGTTATCAGAATCTGAAAAAGAACAGTTTTTGCCGGAGAATATTGACGTATTTGACCTTTTGACGAATATAAAATCTGTTTGGGAAAATGACTATTCGTGGATTAATATTCAAGTGCATGTGGAAGAGGAATTGAAATATAGAAGTGCCAAAGATATTTTTAGAGTAATCTTTGATAATTTGATCTTGAATAGTATTCAGCAAAATGATGCTGAAAATATACTGGAGATTCATATACATGCAGAAAAAAAAGGGAAATTTATCTATCTGATGTATTCAGATAAAGGAAAGGGACTCCCGTCAAAATATAAATTTGATCCAATGCGTATTCTGGAAGTGCATGAGACATCAAGAAAGAAGGGGCATGGAATAGGTATGTGGATTGTGAATAATACAATTACGAATACAGGTGGAGAAATACGAAAAATTATGGGATCCGATGGATTTAAAATGGAATTTGTGATAGGAGATAAGGTATGATGATAAAAGAAAAAATAAATCTTGTTTATATTGATGATGAAAGAGATGAAGCAATTTCTGCTTATTTAGAAGAGGATTATAAAAGTGATAAATACGATGTGGAATATCATGAGATTGCATTTGAAGGTGATAAAGGTTATGAAAGCTTGTTAGATTCTCCGGAGGTGGCTTCGGCAAATGTTATTTTGATTGATTCCAGGCTGTTTGAAAACGACAGCATAAAATGCAAAGGGAAATTTTCGGGAGAAGAGTTTAGAATGATATTGAGAAAAGTATTCCCTTTTATAGAGGTATTGGTAATTTCTCAGAATGGAGAAAATAAGGATTTTGAAATTATCCCGAAGTACAGGAGTGGGAGTTCAGAGACATCAAAAGAATATTATGAGAATGTGTTAAAAAATAAAATAGATGAAAGTATAAAAAGAGTAATTACATTTCGAAATATTTCTAAAAAGTTGGAGAGCAATAAAGGGATTGAAAAATTTCTGGTTGAAAAGACGGTAGACTCTTTGAACGGAATAAATGATTATGAAGATTTGTCGAAAGAAGATATTGATAAATTGATTGCTGCGTTTCAAAGCATGGAGTAGGAGTATGTGACATGGCAAGAGATAAAGATTAGATCGGAAGAGCGTCGTGTAGGGAAAGAGTGTGGTACCTTGTGTA